>CAYMXD010000233.1:0-4570 GCA_964394095.1 uncultured Mesohalobacter sp.
TTGGGAAGATTTGAATGTGTTAAAGGAAGTAATTCATGGAGACTTTAAAACTGATTTTACAAATAAGATAGAGACTCTATTAAAAATTGCTGACACTTCTTTTTGATACTAATAAGCATGCCCATCTCCAACATCGTCAAACGAGGAAACTGGTACGACATCTATGATGAAAAAGGCAAAAAGTTTAAAACACTTTCTGCTAATATCGGTGTCGTTGTGGGTTTTAGCTCTGTGTTTTTTATAGTGAATAGAGGCAACTGGTATGATTTTTACAATGAAGAGGCTAAAAAATACAAAACTTTATCAATTAGAATTGGAGATGTCATAGCCGTTACCGGAAAAACCTTTGTCGTTAGACGTGGGAACTGGCTGGACACTTATAATGATTCCGGGAAGAAAATCAATACGGTTTCAGCCAGATAACCTAACACTTATTATGATTAAAGTCCAAGCTCACAACAACTTAAAATCATTTTCAAAGCAGATTTTAAAATCCGTTTATAAAGATTGTTCAAGCCAGAAAAACCAACACAAAGCCTACCTCTCGATACATACCAGTATTGATGATTTTTTAAAAATCACTTCTAAAAATATGGAACATATAGTCTATGATTTTTCTGAAAAACCGGAAAGCGGAGTTGAACGCCATGCCAATATCGTTCTTCCCTTAGCCTCTATGATTTTTTTAGATTTACCGGATAAATCTTTCTTTAGGTGTGAAAATGACAGCTTAGATATTGAACATATACGTCAAATGATCATTCCCTTGAAGTATCAGCATAATGTCAAAGAGGTTTACATCGATGATTTTAATAAGATCAGTTGTAACCTCATGGGCAGAAACAAATTGTGGCAAACCAACCCCGGTAACCTTAAACAGTTTGAAGATTGGAAAGACCGGCAAATGGAATACAAAATGGCGCTCCTGTTCTACATGAGCAGAAAATTTGAGATCAACTTCCACATTGTGATGCAATGGACAAGCAAAGCACCAGATCCAAGCCACATAAGGTTTATGAACTTTGGACATATTTATGATATGGTAGATGAGATTGAGTTTACTGAGATTTAGGTGATATTAAATACCATTTTAAAAGTAAAATCATAACTAAAAACCCCAAGATTCTGAATAAATGCGCCTTAAGTCGCATTTTTCAGAATGACAAACTACAAAGTGTCTAACGTATTCATTGCAACACAAGGAGCGAAATCAAGGTAAGTCCATAGAATCAAAGCCTCGACAAGCAACAACAGCAACCATAGTATCAATAGCAACCACAGTAACAATAGCAACCATAGAATCAACAAACACCAAAGTCATGCAAAAGTTCCCCCTTAGGGGGTTAGGGGGCTTTTAGGAGGCTTTTCCTTTACCGCTTCAAGGTAATATTTCCCGTAAACAATTGCCCGTTTACACTCAGCCTGTACCAATAATCCTGGGAAGGGAGAACACGACCTTGATAGGTGCCGTCCCAGACAAAAGGTGCCTGTTGAGCAGAAATAATTAATTTACCATACCGGTCAAAGATTGAAATACTAAATTCTTCGAAAAACTGGTCGGCAGGTATTCTGAAAAAATCGTTGATCCCATCGCCGTTGGGCGTAAAAAATTGCGGAATAACCAGATGCGGGAAGGAAACCAACTGCGTTTCACAATCATTACTATTAATGCTGATGTTATACAGGCCCCCGGCAACATTTTCGAATACAGGGGAACTTTGAAAATTAACCCCATCTAAAGAAAATTGAAAATCGCCTGAATTTTCCAGTTGAATCACAATATCCCCATTATCGCTTTCAATATTTTGAACCACAGCTTCTTCAAAGAATGAAATTTCGAAAGTTTTGATTGAAATACACCCGTTTAGCGTTTCTCTTTCCACCGTGTAAGTTCCGGCGTCTTCTACTGTAATCTGAGGTGTGATTTCATCAGTTGACCATAAATAGGTGACTTCTACATCGGTCACTTCAGCATCTAAGGTGACCGTATCACCTTCACAAATTTGAATGCTCTCGGTTTCGTCTATTGTATTTTCTTGAATGCTGAATTCAATCGGTGTTCTTTCATCTGCGGTACAATCGCCTTCAATTGTAGTACTTTCAGCATAATAAGTGCCCTCGGTTTCCGGTTCAAAGGTGAAACTATCTTCCAAAAGTAAATCACCATCCACCGGCGCATCATACCAATCTACACGAATAGCAGGATTGGTTTCAACTTCTAAAACACCCTCTTCACCTTCGCAGATTTCAACATCACCAAGGCTTAGGGCTGGAATGCTTTCAATCACTTCCAATTCAAACACATTTGAAATGCTGTTACACAGATTATTGTTCACATTGATTAAATCTTCAGCTACTAAAACTCTAAAAAAACTAAACGTATCAATATCATCAATAACTATCGCTTCAGAAGTTTCGCCAGGAATATTCTCCCAGTTGGTATTATCAGTACTGCCTTGCCACTGGTAAAAATGCTGTTCATAAACCGAAAAATCAGGTTCTGCAGATAAAGTAATGTTGTCAGGTGCATTGTTTTCACATATACTCAATCCGGAATCATCGTCTTCATCAAATATTTGGGTGAGATCACCACAAGATTTGAAAACGATATCGTCAATAGCCAAATCGTTGCCACAGCCGCCATCTCCATTATTCAGCATTTTTAGAATGACTGAAGTTTGTCCGGGAAGCGTTTCAAAATTCAAGGCATATTGTTCCCAATTTGGTGGTGTATTACTGCCCTGAATATCACCGGTATCGCCTTCAGCAAGTAAAGTGGTGTCGGTTTCGTCCCAAATTTGAAACCTGACATTCACCGGGATTCCCGTACCCGGACAAAAGTTGGTACTGACATTGTAAAGGTTAACTAAAAAGGCTGAGAACTCATAGGGATTATTTTCGCATAAACCGTCGATGGGAATTTGAAAAAATAATCCGGCATCAAAACTGGCATTGACAATCAGAGCTCTGCCATTGTTGTTGCCGGTATTGTCTGGCATATTATGAAAACCCGCCAATTGTCCTAAATTTGAAGAAATCGTATATTGCCCATCTTCCGGTCCTTGATTGACATAAGTATAGGTGGTAATACTTGGGTCTAAAGCCGGTCCGTTGGTTGTCCCCTGCCCAAAATCTTCTTCAAAAATTGCTTCACCGGTGTTACCCGGACAAAACCCAAGCTGTGCAAAAGCACTATAACTTATTAAAAAACAAATTATTAAAAATAAACGAATGAAAATTTTCATGGAAATAAAATGAAATGCGAATCTAATAAATATAAAGGGTATCTGAAAGTCAACGCTAAAATGAAAATCTCTAAAATATAATAGTGTAGATACTTGTCTTTATTTACATTTGCAAAAATTTATAATTATAACATTATGTCTGGACAAAGAACATTTACCATGTTAAAACCCGATGCCGTTGAAAAGGGATATATCGGTGCCATACTACACCAAATCACAGAAGCCGGTTTTAGAATCGTGGCGATGAAGCTCACGCAGATGACCGAAGATGATGCAAAAACCTTTTATGCCGTTCATAAAGAACGTCCGTTTTACGGCGAGTTGGTAGAATATATGACCAGAGGTCCTATAGTTGCGGCTATTCTTGAAAAAGATAATGCTGTAGAAGACTTTAGAGCCTTAATCGGCGCCACCAATCCTGAAGATGCCGCTGAGGGCACCATTAGAAAAAAATACGCCGCATCTATCAGCGAAAACGCCGTACACGGCAGCGACAGCGACGAAAATGCTGAAATTGAAGGGGCATTTCACTTCTCCGGCAGAGAGATGTTTTAAATCCCCTCTTTTTTAAATTACTAAAAGCCATTTCAAGCATCATTTTGAGGTGGCTTTTTTATATGAGGTTCTTATGAGTCAAGCAAAAAGTTTGAGGAGGGATTTAAATCTTCATGAAATTTACTCAAGCTTGATTATTACGTTTCGACTGCGCAGCATGACACCGATGTTAAGTGGTAGCAGTTTGAGAAATAATTTAAATATCTAAAGATGACATCCCACAAGTTTTTGGTTGACACGTTCTTATCCCTTATTGAAATTCACATTAATGGATAGCCCCTTTATAGTCGCGGGCAATATTCAAATTTATAGAACATATTTCTCAAAGGTGCATTAAAAATTATTTTGACTTTTGAATTTATACCACAGGTCGAGCCTCTAAAAATTTAAAATTTATCTTAAATTAAAACACTCAACCTCTTCCCTTAATAATTCTTAGCCTGTATTGAGCTTGACGAAATCATCATCACAAGCAATGAAAATGAGTGATATGTATTTATATATCAGCAATTTAATAAAAACGTTAAAAGTGAAGAATATAAGGACTAAAGTTATCTCAACCAATTTAAAGTAAATTACTAATCATGCTTAAATTGACAGAAATTGCCTGAACGGTGAGTTAGACTTCAAGTTACGTCCTGCCTCCAACAGATCTCCACTTTCGCAATAATGGTTTCATTTTCAAATTATCATATCCACAGATTGCTACATTTAAAGATTGAAAAACTATCTAATTGTTTTCAGCCAAATATAACCCCATTTTAATTTTC
>CAYMXD010000234.1:0-4565 GCA_964394095.1 uncultured Mesohalobacter sp.
TAGCCAGATAAGGATTGACTGCACTGGCTCCATACGCTATTAAGGTAGCAAAGTGATGTGTTTCTCTAGTATCTCCAGATTCAACAATAAGCCCGGCTTTTGTCCTTAAATTCTTTTTTACTAAATGCTGATGAACAGCACCAGTAGCTAACAAAGAAGGGATGGGAGCTGTATTTTCATCAATGCCTTTGTCGGATATTATTAAGACTTTCCTGTCATGTTTTACAGCATTTTCTGCGGCTAGACATAATGCTTCAAGACCTTGCTTTAGTCTTCCCGGTTGCCCATCGGCATTAAATACTGCTTTTAAAAAGGCATAATCGAAACCTTTTGATTTTAAGTGCTTAAATTTTTCGATGTCATAATCTGTGAGTACAGGCTGAGATATGTGAATTTGTTTGGTGTGAGCTTCAGTCTCATCTAGAATATTTAGACTTTCACCAACGCGGGTAAAAAGTGACATGACCATACGCTCACGAATCGGGTCAATAGGAGGATTACTGACCTGAGCAAAGAGCTGTTTGAAGTAATTTGCAATATGCTGACTTTGTTTGCTAAGTATAGCGAGAGGAGTATCGGCACCCATCGAACCAACAGGTTCTGTCCCACTTTGAGCCATATCGCTAAGGATGACTTTTAATTCTTCTGATGTATAGCCGTAAGCACGCTGTCGTTTAAGTAATGATTTTTCAGAAAGCCGTTTTCGTTCTAAATTAGGTTTAGGCTCTAACCTCAGTTTTATGCGTTGGTTTATAATCCACTGGAAGTAAGGTTTGTTTTTAACAATATTATTTTTGATATCATCATCATACAAAACTTTCTTTTCTTTAAGGTCGGCTATTATCATTCTACCTGGTTGCAGTCTTCCTTTTTTTATGATTTCACTCGATTTTACAGGGAGCGCTCCGGCTTCAGAAGATAGGATAAGTCGATCACTTTTGGTGATGCAGTATCTTGCTGGTCTAAGCCCATTCCTGTCTAATGTTGCTCCTAAACGTTTACCGTTAGTAAAAATCAAAGCTGCCGGACCATCCCATGGCTCCATAAGAGAAGCGTGGTATTTGTAAAAAGCCTTTCGCTCTTTATCTATTGACTTATTATCCTGCCATGCCTCAGGAACCAGCATCATCATAACATGTTCTAAGGGTCGGCCTTCGAGAACAAGCATTTCAATAATAGCATCTAAATTTGCAGAATCTGAGTGTTCTGGATTTGTAACCGGCAAAAGTTTCTGTAATTCCTCATCACTGAAAGCTTTAGAAACAAAATTAGCTTCTTTGGATTTCATTTTGGTTACATTTCCACGGATGGTATTAATTTCACCGTTGTGCGCTATAAAGTGAAATGGTTGCGCCAATTTCCAATTCGGAAACGTATTTGTGGAAAACCTTGAATGAATGATTGCAAATGCTGCCTTAAAATCCGGGTTTTGTAAATCTTTGAAGTAAATTCTTAATTGATTGGTTCTTAACTGTCCTTTATAAACCATGCTTCTGCAAGACATACTGCATACGTAAAATGCTTTATTGTTAGCTTTTAGGGTGGAACCTATTTCATGTGTTGTAGCATTTCTAAGGACAAATAGTTTTCTTTCTAAGGTTATTTCATCAATATTGTCTTTAGACTGAATAAAAATTTGTTTGATTATAGGTTCTACAGGCTTAGCACCTACCCCGGGAACCTTAGAGTCAACCGGAACTTCACGATAGCCTAAAATCTTGAGGTTTAAATCATTGGCATGTTTATTTAGGATATCCAGGCAACTTTGGGCAACACTTTTTATTTTTGGAAGAAATAACATCCCAACACCTACCATTTTCTTAGGGTCTGATTTTACTTGGGCATCATCTAATAAATGTCTTACTAAGTTTTGATTTAATTGGATTAATATTCCGGCACCATCACCAGTTTCAGGATCTGCACCTGTGCCACCACGGTGTTCCATGTTTTCTAACATGCTTAAGGCGTCTTCAATGATTTGATGTGAAGCTTCAGCATTTATATTTGCTATAGCTCCAATCCCACAGGCATCGTGTTCAAAAGCTGGATTGTATAATGATTTCTCGCTCATATTCGTATATCTAATTTTTATACAAACAAACACATTATAAGGTAATATGCAATATTTTAAGAATTATTTTTTGTTAAATTTGTAAATAATTGAGATATTATTAAAATAAAGCCTCATTTATTTCAAAATACTTGATTTTTGATTGTTTAAATAATTATTCTTTAGTAGAGGAGTTCAGGTAAAGATAATTATTGAAGACAAAACAGGGCTTGAGATCAAAAATATAAAAAGGAAATTGACTTCGAAATTGAGTGGTTTTTATATTCATAGGTATTTTCAGGTTTTTAAAAAATGAAGCTTCAAAAACGCTGAAATCTAAATGGTCTTCAAATAAAGCTTTAGCAATAATTTATAAGTAAAAAATAAGTTTCTAATCGTTCAATTTTTAAATTTGAAAAATAATACACTATGCATCAATTCACGGCGACTTACACAGATTTATACCAAATAAATATGGCTCAGGTTTATTTCCAAAAAGGAACACATGAGCGTAAAGCCGTTTTCGATTATTTTTTTAGGAAACTTCCTTTTGAAGGTGGTTATGCTGTTTTTGCCGGCTTGGAAACCTTGCTTGAAGTTTTAGAAACATTTCAGTTTTCTAAAGATGATTTAGAATTTCTAAAAGCACAAGGTTTGGATACAAAATTCTTAGATTATCTAAAAGACTTTAGATTCAAAGGAAATATTTTTAGTAGTACAGAAGGCGATGTGGTATTTCCTACGCGACCGGTTCTTCAAGTTGAAGCCAATATGATAGAGGCTCAACTGATTGAGACCATTTTACTTAATATTCTAAATTTTCAAACGCTTATAGCCACCAAAGCCAGTCGAATAAGAAAATCGGCCGGAGACCAAATGCTCATTGATTTTGGAATGAGACGGGCGCAAAGTTCGGGTGCCTATCATGCCAGCAGAGCCGCATTCATAGGAGGTTTTGAAGCAACCAGCAATGTAGTTGCCGGCAAAGATTTTAATATCCCTATTTCTGGAACTATGGCACATTCCTTTGTGCAAAGTTACGATGATGAGTTAACGGCTTTTCGCGATTTTGCTGAAAGTCACCCCGAGAATACCATCTTGCTCATAGACACTTATGATACACTTAAAAGCGGATTACCTAAGGCTATAACTGTGGGAAAAGAAATGAAAGCACGAGGCGAAAACTTAAAAGGTATCCGATTAGACAGTGGTGATTTGTCTTACCTTGCTAAGAAATGCAGGAAAGCATTGGACAAGGCTGGCTTGCAAGAGGTTAAAATTGCAGCCTCCAATCAATTAGACGAGTATGTTATTAGGAGCTTAAAAGAACAAGAAGGGCCGATAGATGTGTTTGGAGTAGGGACTAATCTCGTTATTGGTGATCCGGATGCCGCCTTAGACGGTGTTTATAAACTTGCATTTGCCAACGATAACCCCAGAATAAAGCTCTCAGAAAACCTTGTAAAACTCACTTTACCCCATAAAAAGCAGGTCTATAGAATAAGAAACTCTGAAGGACAACTCATCGGTGCAGATGTAGTGAGCTTAAGGGAAGAAACCGAAGTTAACCACATGAATCATCCTTTTGATGTCTCCAAAACCCTTTCTTTTCCCGATTGTTTAGCAGAGCCCTTACTTTCTACGGTTATGGAAAACGGCAAGAGAGCTAAGGCCCCTAAAACATTAGACGACATCAAATTTTATTCTAATAAACGCCTTTCCGAATTCTCAGAAGAGTTTAAACGTTTTGAAAACCCTCATATTTACAAAATTGGCGTTTCAGACCAGTTACTCAAAGCGCGCAATGCACTGAGAAATCATTATAAAAATCTAAATTCATGACAACTTTACTTATTGTAGATGCCCAAATCGATTTTATGCCTAAGGGGAATTTGGCTGTAGAAAAAGGCGATCAAATTCTGCCCCATATCAATCTTATTCAGCCGCAGTATGAGCTTGTTTTGGCTACCCAAGACTGGCATCCTCAAAACCACATGAGCTTTGCTTCCAATCACGATAATTATGAGCCATTTCAGGATAAAGAAATTGAAGGCTATACCCAAACGCTTTGGCCGGACCACTGTATTCAAGGCAGTGAAGGTGCAGAATTTCATCCCCATATGAATACCAACGGCATAGAAGCTATTTTTAGAAAAGGTACCCATCCTAAGATAGACAGTTACAGTGCTTTTTACGATAATCACCACAAAAAATCTACAGGCTTAGCCGGTTACCTTAAAGAAAAAGGCTGTAAAACTATAGATGTTTGTGGACTGGCTGGTGATATTTGTGTGTATTTCAGCATTAAAGATGCCCTTAAAGAAGGCTTTCAGGTTCGTCTTATAGAATCTGCGACCAAAGCTTTAGACCAGAACAACTTCAATCAACAAAAAGAGGAATTGCAAGCCCAAGGCGTTGATATTATCTAATTTGTTTTGGATATACGCCTTCTTATTTTCAAAAGTTTCGGAGCTTAAAATAGTTTGAATATATAATTGATTATCATTTGTTTATA
>CAYMXD010000235.1:0-4552 GCA_964394095.1 uncultured Mesohalobacter sp.
TGTGCGGAACTTTTTGCAGATGTTATGAAAGCGGTTCACCACAATAAGTCAATAAGTTCAAAATTTTTAATGTAAATTTAATTTAATAAACAACTATGAAATCAATTACGATCAATGGATCTAAAAGAGAAAGCGTAGGCAAGAAAGCGACGAAAGCCTTACGTAATGCTGGAGAGATTCCTTGCGTATTATACGGAGGGAATGATGTCATGCACTTTTCAGCACCAAGCATTGCCTTCAAAAATTTAGTTTATACACCAGATGTGCATACAGTAGATTTGTTGTTAAACGACGGCACAAAAGCCAATGCTGTACTACAGGACATTCAATTTCACCCTGTAACAGATGAAATTCTGCACATGGATTTCTATAAATTTGAAGATGAACAGGAAATCACAATGGAAATCCCAATTCATGCCGAAGGTATTCCTAAAGGAGTTAAAAATGGTGGTGTCTTAAGGTTTAACTTAAGACGTATGTCTGTTAGAGGTTTAGCAAAAGATTTACCAGATTACATCGTTGCAGAAGTTACTCCTCTAAAAATTGGTGATAAGCTATACACTAGTGCTGTAAAAAGTGAAGACTATACAATACTTCACTCAGAGAACACAGTAATATGTCAAGTTGTAACTTCAAGAAACATAGCCTTACTTGATGAAGATGAGGACGAAGAAACTGAAGGAGAAGAAGGAGAAGAAGGTTCTGAAACCGAAGGTGAAGAAAAAACAGAGGAATAATTTTTTTATTCTATGTATTTAAAAAACACCTCTTTATGAGGTGTTTTTTAATTTATAAGCTTAACGGAAGATCAAATTTAATTTCCTCATGATATTTTTAATTAAATTTGAATTTCAATAATTAATAAATCAATGAAGACATTTTTAATTATTGGTTTAGGGAATCCCGGACCAAAATATAAAGAAACTAGGCATAATGTAGGATTTAAAATTATTGATCATTTAGCAAAAGAACAGGAGGCTGTGTTTGAATCTAAGAAATTAGCTGATATCACTAATTTTAAGATTAAAGGAAGAATGTTTATTTTAGTAAAACCTATGACTTTTATGAACCTGAGCGGAAAGGCTCTAAATTACTGGAGGGTTAAAAAAAATATTGATTTAGAAAATGTCTTGGTGATTACAGATGACATAAATTTAGATTTTGGGACTATCAGAATAAAAGGAAAAGGAAGTCATGGCGGGCACAATGGCCTTAAAAATATTCAGGATACTTTAAATACTAATAGATACCCCAGATTTAGGTTTGGTGTTGGAAGTGAATTTTCTAAAGGCCGGCAAGTAGACTACGTTTTAGGTAAATGGGGTGATGATGAAAAAAAACATCTACAAGAACGCATTGAAACATCAGCCAAAGCCGTAATAAGTTTCGGTCTTGCAGGGATAAGTAACACCATGAACGATTTTAATGGAAAATAAAACATCTTGAAAACATTTAGAAAGGCATCGGTATTTAATTCACATCGAAGAACTGTTGTTACAATAGGGACTTTTGATGGTGTTCATTTAGGGCATCGTAAAATTATTAAACGAATCAATGAAGTAGCTCAGGAAAGAAACTTAGACTCTACTATACTGACTTTTTTTCCACATCCGAGAATGGTGCTTCAACAAAAAAATGATTTAAAATTAATCAATACTATCGATGAAAGAATAGATTTTCTTTCTAAAACCCGGCTCAATAATTTAGTGATAGAACCTTTTACTAAAAAATTTTCTAGACTTGAAGCCCAAGAATATGTTGAGGAATACTTAATTAATTACCTGAATGCCGCCGTAGTTGTTGTTGGTTATGATCACCGATTTGGCAGAAATAGAAAAGCCAATATTGATGATTTAAAAGAGTTTGGCAAAACCTATAATTTCATCGTAGAGGAAATTTCAAAACAAGATGTAGATGATGTCGCGATCAGTTCAACCAAAATAAGAAAAGCAATTATGGAAGCTGAGATTGAACTGGCAAACACTTATCTTACTCAGCCTTTTGCACTTACAGGTCAGGTCGTTAAAGGTAAACAACTTGGTAAAAGTTTGGGTTACCCAACTGCCAATCTTTATATAAAAGAAGATTATAAAATTATTCCAAAAGAAGGCGTTTATATTGTAAAATCTAAAATTAACCAGCACTATTATTTTGGAATGATGAACATAGGCCGCAATCCTACAATAAGTGAAGGCAATCATAAATCTATTGAAACTTATTTTTTTGATTTTAATCAAGACCTTTACAACAAAAAACTTCGCATAGAGGTTTTGAAAAGAATAAGAGATGAAAAAAAATTTGAATCTTTAGATAACTTAAAAGAAGCGATGAAGAACGATGAAATCTTTTCAAGACAATATATAGAAAACAATGCTTAAATCTGTATTATTCCGGCGTGTTGATAATTCTCCCCTAATTGTTTTTAGAGTTATCTTTGGGTTCCTAATTGCTGCAGAGGCATGGGGCGCCATAGCCACAGGTTGGATAAAACGGACACTTATAGAGCCGCAGTTCACCTTTAACTTTATTGGCTTTGATTTTCTTCAACCCTTGCCTGGCGAATGGATGTATGTTTACTATTTTGTAATGGGTTTAGCTGGAGTTTTTGTCATGATTGGTTACAAATACCGTTTAAATATCATCATTTACACCCTCATGTGGACTGCAGTTTACCTCATGCAAAAATCATCTTACAACAATCACTATTACTTATTGGTTTTACTGCTTGTTTTTATGGCTATTGTTCCCGCACATGCCTATAAGTCTGTTGATGCAAAGCTTAATCCAAAGTTGAAGTCAATACATATGCCGAATTGGGTCATCATATTTATAATAGGCCTATTATGGATTGTTTACACCTATGCTTCAATGGCTAAAATTTACCCAGATTGGTTAAACGGTACCGTCCCCAAAATTCTTATGGCGAGTAAATCGCATTTTTTTCTAGTTGGGGATTTCCTACAACAGACTTGGGTGCATTACTGTATTGCTTACTTCGGTATTCTTTTTGACCTGCTCATTGTTCCTGCCTTGTTATGGAAAAAAACAAGGAATATCGCTTTTGTCATCAGTATTTTCTTTCACCTCTTTAATAGCTTTATCTTTCATATTGGTATCTTTCCATACATGTCCCTAGCCTTCACGCTGTTTTTTTATCCTAAAGATTATATCAACAGAAAATTCTTAAAATCAAAACCCTTTTACGATAAAGCTGAAATTGTTGTCCCAAAAAGTCATAAAATGATAACCGGTTTTATTATTGTTTTTCTGTTTATCCAGTTTTTACTTCCTCTAAGGCATTGGTTTATAAAAGGCGATGTATTATGGACCGAAGAAGCCCATAGAATGAGCTGGAGAATGATGCTGCGGACAAAATCTTCATCAACTTCTATTAAAATTGTGAATAAGACAACAGGTAAATCTCACTACATTAATAAAGACCATTATCTAACTAAAAAACAACAGCGAAGTATGCTGGCTAAGCCGGATGGCATTTGGCAGTTTACCCGTAGATTAGCCAGAGAATACGAAGCAAAAGGTGAGGATGTTGAAATATACGTCCGTTCCAGAATAAGTGTAAACGGTGGGCCTTATAAAAAATTGATAGATCCAAAACAGGATTTCACCAAAGCCCAATGGGATTACTTTTCTCACAACGATTGGGTATTACTTTATGAGGATTGATATTCAAGGGCTCAAGCAAATGAAAAGCAAACTGGTATGATTTTGGATGAAGTTTTATAGTAGCCAAAAGTTATATGATGCATATATCGAAAACACCTCTGCAGTTAATTGCTATTTTAATAATAATCGGATGCCATAGCCCTGAAAAAGAAAAAGATACTGCACAATCAGAAAAACAATTAATTCATTCTGAATTTGGAAAGCAAAACACCCCTAGCAAAAGAAACAGTGTTGAATTAGATTTTAACCACTATAATAATTGGTCTGAAGTTATTAATCGAGTGGATAAAATAGCATGTAATGATAGTTTAGCAAAAATAACTCTAGCCTCAGAAAAAGAAATAAGAACCATTCATTTTAAGAATACTTGTCTAAAAGAATCCTCTATAATCGTTAAACAGAAAAATGTCATTGAAATTTATAATAATAGTATCAGAAAAAACAATATAGCTGTTTATTCAATTGATAGCTTAGAATACGTACTAAAAAGAGATATAGAAAACAAAGGCCAAAATCCAGATCTAAGTGAAAGCCCGGAAAAACTAATAATATCTGTGTATTATGACGATAGAGTTAAATTCAAAAAGTTGCCTGAAATCTTAAAAAAGCTAAGTGACATCTATTTCAGAATTACAAGCAGAAAAGATCTAAAGATATGGTTGACTGGTAAAGAACATTTTGGCCCTCCTGAAATACCAAAAGCTAAAATCTAAATCATTATAAAATCATAGTTGTAAGGCTTTAATATAGGCTGCCTCTCCGTACTAGTCGTGCCTTAAAACGTTTACTTTAAGTTTAAGCTGAATTGAAGAGCCTTTATTTTTTTCGCTTGAAATCTCAATTTCCGTCTTTAGTTTATCGGTGCGTT
>CAYMXD010000236.1:0-4551 GCA_964394095.1 uncultured Mesohalobacter sp.
TTATTTTAAGTCTTGTAAAACTTGGTAAACATTTGTCACCCTTTCCGAGTCCAAAACCTCAATCAGAATTGGTGATAGATGGTATTTTTAAATATATGCGTCATCCCATCTATACAGGTACAGTTGTCACAATGCTCGCATGGAGTCTAAGTCAACAATCTATATATCAATCACTCATAAGTCTTTTGGTTTTATTGTTATTTTATTTTAAATCAAACTATGAAGAAGAACAACTGCTAAAGAAATTCCCGGAGTATAAATTTTATATGAGCAAAACAGGACGGTTTCTGCCAAAGATTTTTTAATTGAATTCATAGCCCACGGTTTAAACCGTGGGCTATGAAGAATACAACAAATACCCCAACCGTTTTAACGGTTTATAATCGTAGAGTAGCGAAATCAGCATTTCAATAGGTTTTCGGTTTTTTTAAAATAGTCATTCTATAGTTTAGCTTTTAAAAATATCGCTAAATTTTTAAACCTATACTTTCCAAATTCTAAACAACCCAAAAACACCAAAAAAATCAATCTTCTAAAGATTTAAAGCCCATTCTTACCATTATTAAAACAAATTGTTGATTTTTGCAAACTGAAAATTCAATTTCAAATTAATGGAGAATAAAAAAATTGATACAAATACCATCATAGGTTATGTCCTTATTGTTGGCTTAGTCATTTGGATGATTTATACGCAGCAGGCCAATCAACCGGAAGTTCAGGCTGAAGAGAATAATACCGAATCAGCAGAAGCACAACCCAAACAAACCCCTGTTGAAACTCAGCCAAAAGAGGAAAAACCGGTTCAAGTCGATGATTCAACTAAAAACAGCCAGTTAGAAACTTTAAAAGGCAGTTTTGATTACGCCAACATTAACGCCTCTGAGGGAGTAACAACCATAGAAAACGAAATATTGCAGCTTAAAGTCGCCAACAAAGGTGGTCAGGTTGTTGAAGCAAAACTTAAAAGTTTTGACACATATAAAGGAGACCCTGTATTTCTTATAAAAGACAGCAATGCAGAATTTAATATCCAGTTTCAAAATGCTTCCGGTCAATTAATCAATACCAAAGACTACTATTTTAAACCGGAACTGAGGCAGACAGATAACGGCCAGCGCTTATCGATGAAACTCAAAGTTTCTGATGACCAGTATTTGGAATATGTGTATCAAATGAATCCTAATGACTATATGCTGGATTTTGATATTTATTCCAAGGGCTTGAGAGAAGTGGTTAATCCGACTCAGGATCCACAACTCAGATGGTTTTTGAAAGGCTATAGGCATGCTAAAAGCATATCTTATGAAAATAGATATACTGAAATTGTCTATCAATACGATGGTGACAAAGATGACTATACCGGGCAGGGCGATGTTGCTGAGGAAGAAGATGCTAAAGTCGATTGGATTGCTTACAAGCAACATTTTTTTACAAGTATTCTGCTTAACGATCAGCCTTTTGAAAGCGCTAAAATGATCTCCAGAAACTTGGTTGAAGATGAAGAGATTGATACAGTTTACACCAAGTCCTTTGAGTCTAAAATGCCTTTAAAGTTTAAAAACGGGGAGATTGCAGAATCTATGAACTTTTATTACGGGCCGGCAGATTATAAAGTATTAAAACAATACGACAGGACTCTCAATGAAGTTATTCCCACAGGCTGGGGAATATTTGGTTGGATTAATGAAAATATTTTTATTCCATTTTTTAGCTTTTTAACCAGTTTTCTCCCAAGCTACGGCCTGGCAATTATCTTGATGACAATAGTGGTGAGAATTGTATTGTCACCGGTATTGTACAAGTCTTATTTGTCTCAGGCCAAGATGAAAGTGTTGAGGCCGGAAATCAATGAAATCAACGAAAAGTATAAGGAAAATGCCATGAAGCGTCAACAGGAGACTATGGCATTATACAACAAAACCGGTGTGAGTCCCATGAGTGGCTGTTTGCCGGCAATATTACAGATTCCCGTATTTTACGCTTTATTTCAGTTTTTTCCCAGTGCGTTCGAATTAAGACAAAAGAGCTTTTTATGGGCAGAAGATTTATCCTCCTATGATTCCATAGCTACCTTGCCGTTTCATATTCCGTTCTACGGCGATCACGTGAGTTTGTTTCCCATTTTAGCATCCATTGCTATATTTTTCTATATGATGATGACTACAGGGCAAAACGCACAACCTACACAACCGGGAATGCCTAACATGAAAGTCATTATGTATATTTCACCGGTGGTGATGTTGATTTTCTTTAATAACTACGCCAGTGGACTATCCTTGTACTATTTCATTTCAAACCTGATTACCATCGGAATCATGTTGGTGATTAAAAACTACATTATAGACGATAAGAAGATTTTGGCCAAGATAGAAGCCAATAAAAAGAAGCCTAAGAAAAAAGGCAAATTTGCCCAAAAAATGCAGGAAATGATGAAACAAGCTGAAGAACGAAAAAAATTGAACAAAAAATAAAACCCCTTTATGTTAAATCTGTATTCCGCTCAAATTGAGCATTTGTCTATTCATCGCGTTGGAAACAAAAGCCGTAACGAGGCCCTTTTTTTGTCCCAAGATCCCTTTACCGTTGACGATGAATTGATGCCCTTGCTCAAGGAGTATTTTTTTAAACCTTTTAGAGATAAAGAAGAAAATTATTACCAGTTTAAACACGACACAGATCTTGAATTTCACGAGTTATATCAACTGATAAGAGAGGGATTTAATAATCCTTTGAAAATGCACGATATCTCAAAGAAAGTTACAAAATATCTATTCGACCAGTCAAAGCATCAGCATATTAAAGGTGGCGAAGTTTACATCGCTTATTTTGAAAATGCCTTAGTTGATAATGAAAAAGTAGAAGCCATCGGTATTTTTAAAAGTGAACTCAAGCATGATTTTCTTCAATTTGATGAAAATCGGCAAAACCTTAAGCCAAGACTGGAACAAGGAGTACACCTGAATAAACTAGATAAAGGCGCGCTAATCCTTAATGTAGAAAAAGAAAGCGGCTACAAGGTCATGTCTGTCGATTCTAATAAATACGATACAAAATACTGGTTAGAGGAATTTTTAGGCATAGATTATTTTGCAGATGAAAATTTTTACACCAAAAAGTACCTGAAGTTCTGCGAGAATTTCGCCAAAGATGTGGTAAGACCGGCTGAGGATAAACAACAAGAGATGATGTTTATGAATAAAGCCGTAAATCACTTTGCTAGTAATGAAGATTTTGAAGAGACCAAATTTTTGAATGAAGTTTTAGACAATCCACAGCTACATCCTGAATTTGTGAATTACAAAACAGAAAAGGCCCCTAAATACAGTTTGGAAGATACATCTAGTTTTCCTATTTCAAATACAGCGGTGACTTCTGCACGAAAAAAGATGAAAAATGTCATCAACCTCGATACCAATGTCCAGATAAAGATGGACTTTGTCAATTCAGATACTGCCGAAAAGTACATCGAAAAAGGCTGGGACGAAGAACGACAGATGTATTATTATTTGGTGTATTTTAATAAGGAGGAGAAATAGTTGAAGGATTAAATTGAAAAGATTTTCTTACATTTAAAGTAAAGCTCTATGTATGAAAAACTATACATGTATATTGTTTCTAGTTTTTTATACACTCAAGATTATAATAGCGCGAACAACAGGGTTTATTTTTCTGAATATATATAAGATAGCTAAAGCAGAAGCCACAGAAGATTATGTTGAAGTTGCAGATTTATATAAAGAATTTATCGTTCAAAAATTGATTGGGTCTTATTAACTTATGCAAGTTGGTGCGGGCTACTTGAAAAAGAATTAGGCATTTTTAACTAAAGCGTGGATGAATATCATGAAAGAATCGATTTTTTAGTTTTAATATGGGTTTTAGAAAAAAGATAGAAAGTTTACTAAAGGTTTTTACAGAGAGTCACAAATTTTTTATGATGAATTGAGAAATCGTGATGCGTTCACAATATGTATGTTAAAGCAAGCCCTAAGCGTTCCGACTATAAAAATTACAAGTTCAAGCAAACAAATAAAAGACATTCTAAAACTTACACTAACCTTTCCTGATTTATTTGAACACAATTTTGAAGAGAAGTTTCAGAATGGGGTAAAATTAATAGCTTTGTTTTAAGATACAATATTATAAACCAATAAGTAGTGAAAAAAACTACCTAAGAGTACAAAAATATGCCAAATGACATGATGGTACTTTAAACGCTGCATGACGTAAAACACTACTCCTCCTGAATAAAACACACCACCAAGAATAAAGTATATCAAGGCTTCTGTACTAATAGAGAGGTAAAGCACTCGAATGTCAATAACCACAAGCCAGCCCATTACGAGGTATAATAACAGAGATACTTTTTCAAACTTTCCTGTAAGAAACAATTTGAGAATTAATCCAAATGCGGTGATAGACCAGACTAATATTAATAATAAAAATCCCTTGCTATCTTTTAAAACAGACATACAGATTGGAGTGTATGTGCCAGCAATTAAAACGTATATGCTAATGTGATCCAGTTTCCTTAAAGCTCTCTTATATTTC
>CAYMXD010000237.1:0-4537 GCA_964394095.1 uncultured Mesohalobacter sp.
GATGAGTAACATTATTATATACGAGGAAAAGTTAGAACGTTTCATAGTCTATTCAATTAAATATTTATAGCTAACCTAAAGGAAGAAAGCAGAATATTAAAATAATTTATGATAATTGCTCATTTTTGGGAAGTAATTACGGTTTTTAGGGAAGTAATTTAAAATAAGCCTTTTGCGAAACGCTTTTATTGATTTTAACTTTGCTTTTTTAGTGTAAAACATAAGTTTCTCTTACTTTAGTTTTTCTCGCCAACCTTGCCGGCAAAAGTCAGGGACGTTGAGGCGTTAAATTATTTTTAATATTCAGAAAATTAAGACATGCAACTTAAGCACAAACCCAAGCATAGCGAACTTTGTGGTAAGTTCTGTGCCCCCTTTGTAGTTAAAATATAATAGTATCATGCTATAAAACTAAGATATTTTTCAACATTAAGAAATTAAGGAATTTAAGAACATTTAGCTAAATCTTAATCTGACTTAATACCTTACTGGTTTTTAGTTTTCTCGCCAACCTTGCCGGCAAAAGTCAGGGACGTTGAGGCGTTAAATTATTTTTAATATTCAGAAAATTAAGACATGCAACTTAAGCACAAACCCAAGCATAGCGAACTTTGTGGTAAACTTAGTGTCCTTTGTGGTTAAAAACTAAGATATTTTTCAACATTAAGAAGTTAAGGATGTTAAGACCATTTAGCTAAGGCGTAATACCCATGCTGCAAACATTTAAAATAAATTTTCTTTAGACAATTTAATCTTAGATTTAATCAAGATGACATGTTTATACAAGTACATATATTTCAGAATATTATGGAAAGTGTTTTATGGAAAAATTTTAATTGTATAATTTAGGCTAAATTTACCTACATAAAATTCAGAATTCAATACAGTATGATACACAAAAGGCATTGGGTAGTATTGTTGATGTTGATAGCTCTTGTGGCACAACCACAAACCATCAAAAACACCAAATCAATTTCTGAAAAGCAATACACAAAAGCCACGCAACTTTTTGACAGCTTGTTTACAGGCTCAAATAAGCGGTATAAATTTTGGCCGGAAGAAGCCTTAGTGCGCTTTAAACATGCAAAACAATGGGCAATAAACAAAGGCGATAACCAAAAAACCAGCTATGCCGATTTTATGATACTCATGTATTATGACAATCAGCTTCGGGATGATGAGGTCATTAGGTCATTCGAAAAACTAGCACCTCAATTGCCTTCTTTAGGAAGCTTAGAGCGAGCCAACATCTACCAAGCCTTGTATAACAGTTATGAAAGAAAAGGCTTCTACAGGCAGCAATTACTCATTTTGGATAGTTTAAATGCCGCTAATAAAGACTGCAACTATTGCGTAAGACCTTCGACCTATCAGAATGCACTAGATTTGGCTAAGATCTATTATAACCTGCAACAATATAACAAAGCCATTAAAAACTATAACATTCAATACAAAGCTTTTGAAGACGCAGAGAATTATTTGCGTTCAGCCAGTATGCTCAACAACATTGCGCTTTCCTATGAAAATCAAAATCAAACGGATAGTGCCTTTCATTACTACGATTTAGCGTATCAAAAAATAGACGAAAAAGGCCATCCTGACCCTTACCTCAATGAAGATTACAGACTTCATATGAAAAACATTATAGCGTCCAACATGGCAAGCCTGCGTTTAGAATCCGCCTTATATCTTCCCGCTGAAGCTGTTTTTAAAGCAGAACTCGCTTCTAGTAAGGCTGTAAAAGAACCAAGAATTACTCTAGTAACTTATGCCAAATTAGCCGATTTTTATGTTCAAAAAAAAGACTTACAGCTTGCTAGGCAGTATTTAGACAGCGCCATGACTTTTGAAGCCAACTATCCCAATCCCAGAGTAAAAGCTAAACTGTATTTTACGTCTTACCAATTACATAGAGCATCACAAGATTTTGAAAAAGCAGACCAAAGCCTAGAAACTTATCTCTCTGCAATAAAAGAACTTCAAAAGCAAAAATTGCAAAGGGCTTACTTAGAGGCAACGGCGAAATACAAATTTGAAGAAGCCCAAAAAAACTTACAGAGAAACAAAAGCTTGTTGTTGCGCAAAGAAAAAATAAATACAATTCAAGCTGTGTTACTCGTAGCACTCATCATAGCATTAGTTATCATCATAGTTTTATTGAAAAAAGCCCAGCGAAGTAATTTATTAATCAATTCCCAAAAAGAAAAATTAACCAAAGGTCTGGATGAAAAGCAGATGCTTCTTAACGAAATGCATCATCGCACTAAAAATAATCTACAAATTGTTTCGGGAATTCTAGAAATACAATCTCAAAAAAACATCAATACTGAGGCCAACAAGTTACTCCGTGAGTCTAAAAATTACTTAGAAAGCATAGCGCTTATTCACCAAATGCTTTACGATCAAGATGGTTTTGAAACCATTGATGCACAAGAATATCTGCATAAGTTGTTGAGTTTATTCACCGATAACTATTCCAAAATTGAATTGGAGTTGGATCTGTCTATCGAAAAAATCCCTTTACACATCAACACCGCAACCTCGTTGGGATTAATCTTGAGTGAGCTCATTATCAATTCGTTAAAACATGCTTTTGAGCAAACAGGGACAATCCAACTTAGCCTTTGTCAGCAGCAAGACCACCTGCTAATGAGGTATGCCGATGACGGAAATTTTAAGGGAAAATTTTTAGCCCAGAAAGATTGGAGAACAGGCATGCAACTTATACATAGCCTCGCCGATGACCTGGATGCAAGCATAGAATTTTCAAATAAATTAGGTTTTGAAGTCAAATTAAATTGGAAACACCATGCCGCATAAACCAAGGATTTACATCGTAGAAGACCAAGGATTAACCCGTCTAGCATTGGTAAAAGTTTTGGAAAGCAATGGGTATGAAGTTGTAGGCACATCGTCCACCGCCGAAAAAGCTTGGTTGGAATTGCAAGAAAAAAAAGCAGATGTAGTCTTACTAGATTTCAACTTAAAAGGAACTAAAAAGGGCCTTTGGTTGGCTGAAAAAATAAATCTGAGTATCAAAATACCTATTGTTTTTCTTACGGCTTATGGGAGTCAAGAATTTTTAAAAAAATTATTTGATGTAAACATTGCGGGCTATATCATGAAACCTTTTAACAACCCAACCTTGCTAAGTGCTATTAAATTGGCTATTGATAATCAGTCAAGTACATCAAATGATAAAAAATTTGAATCTGAGGTATTTTTAAAAACAAAATCAGGATCAGTAAAATTTACACCTAAAAATATCTATTACCTTCAATCGAAAAAAAACGACATCAAAATTTACACAATTGATAAAACTTATCTTACCAGAGATAAATTAGAAAACTTAATAAAACAACTGAATTTTAGAGAACTTTATCGCATTCACCGAAGGTTTGCAGTAAACATCAATTATGTATCAAGAATTGAAGGAGATAAAGTATATATTGGCAAAACCGAAATCCCCATGTCCAAATCTTATGATGCAGAAGCATTGATTAAAAACTGTCATAACAATCAATAAATAGGAAGCGATTTTGGCATTTGGAAAAAGGATTGGTATTTTTGGTTTTCCAATATTTTATATTCACGATAATTGCCTTTTATGGCTATAAATCATGGAAAAAATACATCAACACACCCAAAGCGACCTTGCTCGAATAGTATTTTACGGCCCGGAATCTACCGGCAAAACGACGCTTGCCAAAACCATGGCGCAACATTTTAACACCCAATGGGTGCCTGAATATGCAAGAGATTTGTTACAGCAAAAATTTGAAAACACCGGTAAAGCCTGTGAAGCTTCAGACATCCAACCCATTGTTGAAGGCCAGCTGAAAACCGAGAATGAATTGATTAAGCAAGCTAATCAATACCTCTTTTGCGATACTGATCCACTGGAAACCTATGTCTATGCCAAAGCTTATTTTCCCAATACAGATTTCAGCTGGTTAGATAAGCTTAATGAAAACTTAAACTATAAACATTATTTTTTAACCTATATTGATACCCCATGGGAAGCTGATGATTTACGTGACAAACCAAATGAGCGAATTGAAATGTATGAGCGATTCTTGGAAGAATTAAAACGCAGAAACAAAAATTTTACTATTTTAAAGGGCAATTTAGAAACCAGAAAACAACAAGTTTTAAAAACACTGAAAGCAATTTAGACATGGATTTACAAAACAAAGATCTCAATCAATTAAAAGATAAAGGCATTTCAACTGAAGAATTAGAATCTCAAATAGAACGATTTACTCAAGGTGTGCCTAACGTTAAAGTCATAAAACACGCTGCAATAGAGGACGGTATAATCAGATTTGATGAGGATGATATCCATAAATTTATCAAAACTTACGAAGATAAAAATGAGATTGAAGTTCTAAAATTTGTCCCCGCCAGTGGCGCTGCAACAAGGATGTTTAAAGCTTTACATCAATTTCTTGCAGAAGTTGATATTGATGAAAAAGACATCAACTCAAAACTTCAACAAAACAATTTCAAAATTCTTCAACCATTGTTTGAAAATATT
>CAYMXD010000238.1:0-4534 GCA_964394095.1 uncultured Mesohalobacter sp.
AGACAATCACTGACAGAACTAAAATGCGCTGCTAGCATACCGGAATATGTTGGCGGTAAGTCATCCAGCTGAAGTTCAATCTCAGTAATAAAACACAGCGTACCTTCAGAACCACAAATTAGTCTCGCCAGATTAATTTGACCGGTGTTTTCGTAAGTGGTAATAACATCATCTAAAGCGTAACCGGTATTTCGACGATGAATTTGAGCTTTGGGATAGTGTTTTAAAACTGCCTTTTGTTTAGCTTTATCTTCAATAAAATCCAAAACATATTTGTAGATATCGCCTTCAACATCATCTTGCAGAGCTTTTTTCTGACAAACTTCAACAGGGTAAGCTTTAAATTCAACAGCTTTGGCATCGGCCAAAATACATTTCAGACTCAAGACCTTATCACGGGTCACACCATACTGAATAGAAGTGGTTCCGGAGGAATTATTACCCACCATACCACCCATCATACATCGATTGGACGTTGAAGTATTTGGTCCAAAAAACAAATTATAGGATTTAAGGTATAGATTGAGTTCATCGCGAATCACACCGGGTTGAACCCGAACAGTTTTTTGTATAACGTCAACATCAAGAATTTTATTAAAATGCCGACCCATATCTACGACTATTCCCGAACCCACACATTGTCCGGCAAGAGAAGTGCCTGCTGCACGTGGAATTAACGAGAGCTTGTATTGAGAAGCATAATTAACCAAAGCTTTAACGTCTTCAACTGATTTAGGAAAAGCCACCGCAATTGGTGTGTTTTGATATACCGAGGCGTCTGTGGCATAAATGCTTTTGTGGAGGTCATCAACGAAGAGGTCGCCTTCAAAATTAGGAATTAGAGGTGCTGTTTTCATCTTAACTTCACTCTTCTGTACCACAGGATTAAAAATCCAAAACCAATAATTACAAGTGCGCCAAGACCGATATTAAAGACCTGCCAGTAAAGAGAATGCTCCACTATTTTTTGGTCGTTTAGTTTTGGGATATTGATTTGCTTGTTGCGGAGATTCACCAGGGCTTCATCACCTAGCAGATAGTTTAAGGCGTTGATTAAAAACGTTTTATTCCCGTAAGTATCGCCTGTAAATCTATCAAATCCCAGACTCAGAGCTTGCCCTTTTTGATAATCGTTTCTGGCCACATCGCCGTCAGAAATGAAAATTTGCTGTGTAGCTTTACTCTCATCAAGATGGCTGTCATATTCAAAAGGCGCAATTCGATTTTTGTAAACTGAGGTAAATTCACCTTCCAACAAAACTGCCAAAGGATAGTTGCCTTCAGGATACCTATCGGGCTTGGGTTTGATGTTTATTTGCTCAAGGCTTATTTCTCTTGGCGTGCCTTCTGCCCTTGATAAGTCAGAACTTTCAAGTAGTATGGTTTTGGATATTCCATTTTTCAGAGTATCAATAGAATTGGCAAATTCAAATTTTACCGCATTTATATTGCTTACAATTGGATGATTAGACCCGGCCTCTGCCAAGGGTTCATAAAACCAAGGATAAGGATTCAATTGTGTATTTTCAGCAGATCCGGTAGTGAGGTAAATGGGCGCTGAATACACATCGTTGATGACATCGTAATTAATTCTAATGCCGTATTTAAAAAATAAGTTCAATAGGTTCAAATCTCTGGGAAATGCTATACTGGAACCGGTTTGCTTTAAACTGTCTTTTTCTATGGCCACACTTTCTACCATCCATAAGGCTTTTCCACCCTGCATGATGTATTGGTCTAAAACATAAACTTCATCATCTGTAAAAGTTTCAGTTGGTTTGGCTTCTATAATCGCATCAAACTTGTTAAGCTGATTGAGCACCTGTTTAGGGTGACCGGCCACAGAATCCAGTGAAAACGGAGCTATAAGGTAATAATCACTCACATTGGTCAAAAAATCTCTGAGGTATCTATCTTTAAGTTCATCATTACTTCTTAAAACCGCAATCTTTTTAGTCCGCTTTCGACTGAGTTTCAAAATCGCATCCGTAAACGCATATTCTAAATTCTGAACCGAAGAGCTGATCATATTTTCTACATCAGCATTCAACTTTTTGTTCAGCAAATGTACAGGCATCTGCTGACCTTTATATTTTACAACCGCCCAGGGGAAGATGACGGTTTTGGTGAGTTTGCCATTCTTCATCACGCTCAGGTTTTCCGGCATCTTACCATTTTGATAAAAACTATTCCCAACCTGTTGCGGGTCTTCGTTCTCCCCTACCGGATTGACAAATTCAAATTGGATATTTCTGTTTTGAATACTAAATTCTTCAAGCAAATATTGAGTTTCGCGTTGCAACCTTTTAAACTCACCACTCATTTCACCCTTTAGAAAAACAGTGATTTTTAGGGGTTGATTTATGCTTTCAATATTGTTCCTACTAAAATCAGATAAAGTAAAACGCTGGTCTGAGGTAAAATCAAATCGTTCAAAAGCATTATAAGACAGCCAGTTGACAAGAATCAAAACGGCAAACAAACCTAAAATGTATTTCAATATTGCTTTCATATCAGGCTTTCAAATATTTTAGTCGGCTTTTAGTCAGAACAATAAACAAGGCCCAAACCGAAACAAAATAAACTAAATCTCGGGTATCTATCACCCCTCTCATTATGCCTTTATAGTGGTAATTCAAACTTAGGTATTCCAAAAGGAACACGTCATTACCAAAAATACCGGATTCTGACAAACCATAAAAGCCATAGTAAACCAATAAACATAAAATAACCCCGATAATAAAAGAAATAAGCTGATTGTCGCTTAGTGTAGAAGAAAACACCCCAATGGCAGTATAAACTGCTACCAGAAAGACTAAACCAAAGTAGGAGGCTGTTAAAGCGCCGTAATCTATGTTTTCAGGAGAATCGGCCAAATTTTGTATGCTAAAGATGTAAAGAATGGTCGGTAAAATGGCTATAATGCTCAACACCAATGCACCGAGAAATTTCCCCAATATCAATTGATTCAAACTAATAGGTTTGGTTAAGAGCAATTCTAATGTCCCTTTGCGCTGTTCTTCAGAAAAGCTTTTCATGCAGATTCCGGGAATTAAAAACAAAAACACCCAGGGCGCCAGTTCAAAAAACAAGGTCAGGTCTGCGTAGGCGGCATTAAAAATATTGTAGGGCGTATCAAACACCCAAAGCATCAATCCGGAAATGAGCAAAAACACCAGAATGACCAGCACACCCAGGACCGAACTGAAAAAGCTAAAAAACTCTTTTTTAAAAATTGCCCACATTGACTCTTTAATTTAATTCATGTAAAATTGCCACACTCCAAGCTTGGGGTTTCTCTGAAAACAAGATCTTAGTCTTAGACCAAACCTGCTTAAAGAGTTCAGAATGTCTGTAATTATTCAAGTCCTGCTCAGAATCCCAATAACTATACGTCATAAAAGTAGATTTATTTTGGATATCCTGCCATAATTCCAGATGTTGACAACCCTCAAAGCCTCTTATCTTGTCTTTATTTTGATCAAATAAGGCTTTAAAGTTTTCTATTTCATGGGGTTTGAATTCCATTTTTACTAGGCGTTTTATCATCATTTAAAATTAATAGTTATCGTATCCATAGTTTTGAGGCCGAATAAAGAAGCCGCGCCACCTGTGGTTTTGGGGTTACTTTTATAAATAGCCAGCTCAAGATATCCAGAAGAATTATACAGCGCCAGTTTTTTGCCTGTAGTTTCCCGTTTATGAGCAGGTAAGTCAAAATTTATGGCGTCAGAATAGCTGTTGTGTATTTTCTTAAACTCAACGTGTCTGGCACTGATCACAAAACTGCGCGTGCCGGCCAAAGATTCAAAAAATGCCCGTTTTATGTTTGTAATGACATTCCCAAAATTATCGATATAGACCACATGTCCAATAATTTGGGTTTTGGCTTCATTCACCTGAGGTTCAATGTATTTTAATTGCTTGAGTTCGCTGATGCTTTTTCCAATCACTTCCAGCTTGCCGCCACGAAGTATATGACCTGCCACTTTTACAAAAACGTCTAAAACAGTAAAATTAGTACCCAAAGCTCGATGTATATTAATTTCCACAATTTTATCCGGTCGAATTTCAGAAGCGATTAAGGACATAATGCCGTTGTTGGCACATATAAAGTAGTGGTTGTCTAGAAACACCGCAATATGGGTATTCTCGGGGGTTAGCTCAGAATCTACACCAATAATATGAACGCTGCCTTCAGGAAAATTATGATAGGCATTCTTAATCACATAAGCCGCTTCAATGCTATTAAAGGGTGAAATGAGGTGAGAAATATCTACGACTTTAGCATCTTCAATTTCGTTATACAATGCCCCTTTTACAGCAGCCACCGAGTGGTCTTTGAGTCCAAAATCTGTAGTTAAGGTTATGATAGACATATTTTATCTTAAATTCTTTTGGGCGGCAGCCGGGCTATCCGTTTGTATTCCTCCCACGCCTTTGGGCGTGGTGCGGGATACCACTTCTATCCCTGCCGCGGGCTTCAAACTTAGTCACCAAGCATTACTCATGTTCATCGTTATGACTAAAATTG
>CAYMXD010000239.1:0-4533 GCA_964394095.1 uncultured Mesohalobacter sp.
TCGAACCGGCGGCTAGTTTTACAGAGCCGGACGGAAATGAATTCTCCATAAGCATTTCTGGCATTTACAGTAACAATAGAGTCTTCAGGAAGCATATTTTTAATTTCAGAAATTTTGATCCTATTTGTTAAATCTCCAAGTCTATTTTTTGAGATTAATGTTTTTTTATCTTTAGCACAACTGCTTAAAATTAAAAATAAAATAAAAAATTTAAGGTACTTCATTTTTTGAATATTTTTTCAAAAATAGACATTTAAGGGTGGATTGGATAAAAGAAAAATAAATTCTTTATGATTTTGACTTTTCTGTTTGAAGTTCTTTTTTGTGATATTCTACAGGACTACCAAACAAAATTTGCCAGCCTTCCCTGAGTGAACTAGCCCGATATAAATCTTTCGCTACTGCCATCCATTCATGAAAGACAAGGTAAACAGGATTATGGGAGTTTACAGGTTTTGTAATACCATAAACCGGTTTCTCTTCTTCTTCTTGAAATGTACCAAACATTCTATCCCATATAATAAGCGTAGAGCCGTAGTTCTTATCAATATACTTAGGGTTGGTTGAATGGTGTACGCGATGATGCGATGGTGTTGTAAAGATATATTCAATTGGTCTAGGTAATTTTTTAATTAATTCGGTGTGCAACCAAAACTGGTATAACACTTCCAATTGGTGTACTATTAAAAACACCAACGGATGAAAACCCATCATAATAACGGGTAAAAAGAATATAATTTTTAAATTTTGAGTCCAAGACAATCTGAAAGATACAGACAGGTTATAATGCTCTGATGAGTGATGTACCACATGGGTTGACCACCAAAAACGCTGTTCGTGAGCTATCCTGTGCGACCAATAACGACAAAAGTCTAAAGCAAAAAAACATAATATAAAAGACCACCACGTAATCGGTATTTTTATTGGTGCCAGATTATAAAAAAATAAAAACACGAAAAACACACCAACTTTCATGACACTATTGAGTAAAACATTAACCAAACCAATTGATGTTGAAGCCAATAAATCTTTGACTGAATATAATTTCAGTTTTCGCTTATGGCTCAAATAGTATTCCAAGGCCACAAAGAAAAACATCAGCGGAGCGACAATCCATATTATAGTGGTGAAATCGTAATTTTGTATATCCTCAAGTGTAAGGGTCTTATCGTTCATTTTATAAAATTGTCGCACAAAACTACGAAGACTTAAGTAGCTAAAGTTATATTTAAGCGGAATTATCAAAATTTATGATACTCTTATTAATGTTTCATCGAGCACAAAAAGATAAATAGCTGTTATAACCTAGCTTTAATTTAGAGATATTGGTTTAGGAGGTTATGAGTTTAAAGTTTAATGTTTAAAGTTTAATGTTTGATATTAGGTTATAGTTTATATGTTTAATGTTTAAAGTTTATAGGTTTATAGGTTGTTGAGGATTTTCTTAACTTCTAATATCTAATATCTAACTTCTAATATCTAACTTCTAATATCTAACTAAGGGTTCTAGAATTGCGTTTTTTGATGTAAGCTTGTTTAATTTTTAAACTAATAAAGAGATTTTTTCTTTTTTTATTTGGTTATTTCATTTATATCTCTAATTTAGCCCCACAATTATGAAAGCAACTCAATATTTCTGGAATGGTTTTTATTTTGCTTATTATGTAAGCGAGAGGGACTGTTGTTGAAATTTTCAATAAATTTTAAACCTAAAAGTCCCGAAATCATTTCGGGATTTTTTTTTTGCATAATATTAGAAAGTGAGAGATAAAATAGCAATTCAAGGTATAGAAGGCTCAAACCATCATAAAGTAGTCAGGGATTTTATTACAGACAAGCCTGAACTTTTATGTTTTGATGATTTTAGAAGCCTATCTAAGTCTATTGCCGATGCCAAAGCAGATTTTGGTATTATGGCGATTGAAAATTCTATCGCCGGCAGTATTCTTCCGAATTACAGGTTGATGACTGAATTTAATCTTCACATTACCGCAGAGTATTACTTAGATATACAACACAATCTTGTGGCGCTAAAGGGTCAATGCTTAGCAGATTTAACGGCGGTAAGATCACATCAAATGGCCCTTTTGCAGTGTGGTGTATTTTTTGAAAAACACCCCAACATCAAATTAATTGAAGATACCGATACAGCTCTGCCCGCTCGAGAAATTTCTGAAGCCCATAAATTAAAAACAGGAGCTTTGGTTCCGGATGGCACGGCAGAACTATTTGGATTAAATGTTTTAAAAAGGCATGTTCAAGACCATAACCTGAATTCAACACGCTTTGTAAAAGTTGAAAAACAGCTTTTGAAATCCACTTCGGAAAGCGATAAGGCTTCTATTCAATTTGAATTGGAACATCAAGCAGGAGCGCTGTTTCGTGTTCTTGAGATTTTAAACCAGCATGATATCAATATGACTAAAATCCAATCGGTGCCGATGCAGAAATCCAAATGGAATTACACGTTTTTTCTGGATATCTTGTTTGAACACTACACAATTTTTAATGAAGCTTTACAACAATTAAAGGAGCAAACCCATAATTTCAAAATTTTAGGCCACTATAAACAAGCTAAAAAATGATCACAACCGCAGACAGATTAGATCACATTCAGGAATATTACTTTTCTAAAAAATTAAGGGAAGTCCGGTCCTTAGTCCAACAGGGGCAAGATATCATCAATTTAGGCATAGGCTCGCCAGATCTGCCCCCACCATCTGAGGCCATTGCGGGTTTAACTAAAGCACTGGCGGTCCCTAAAGCTCATCAATATCAGCCTTACAAAGGTATTCCGGAATTACGTGAGGCAATTTCTAAGTTTTATCAAAACTATTATGATGTTCAACTGAATGCAGAGGAACACATTTTACCGCTCATGGGCAGCAAAGAAGGCATTATGCATATTTCCATGGCGTTTTTAAACAAAGGGGATGAAGTTTTATTACCCAATCCCGGGTATCCGACTTATACTTCAGTGACAAAATTGGTGGAAGCAATACCCGTGTTTTATGAGTTAAAAGGCGATCGCGGTTTTCAACCTGATTTTAACGAACTGGAGAATCTGGTTAGCCCAAAAACTAAACTGATGTGGGTGAGTTATCCGCATATGCCTACGGGAGCAAAAGCTCAGGAAGGTACTTTTAGTCAACTGCAAACTTTTGCTGAAAAACATAACCTATTGATTATTAATGATAATCCATATTCATTGATACTCAATGATCATCCTGAAAGTATTTTGAAAGATTCAGTTAAAAGCGAACACGTCCTGGAGCTCAATTCGTTGAGTAAATCTTTCAATCTTGCCGGTTGGCGAGTTGGTATGCTATGTGGACATCAAAATCTTATCGGTGAAGTCCTGAAAGTCAAATCCAATTTTGACAGTGGAATGTTCTATGGCGTTCAAAAAGGTGCAACTGAAGCTTTAAGCGTATCTGAAGATTGGTTTATAAACCAAAATAAAATATATAGAAAAAGACGCGAACTGATTTGGCAACTCTGCGATAATCTTGATTTAGAGTACGATAAACATTCGGCTGGCTTGTTTGTTTGGGCGAAAATTAAATCCGGCAAGACTTCAACTGAGCTTTCAGACGAATTGCTTTATGATCATCAGATTTTTATGACACCCGGGCATATATTTGGCTCAGCTGGTGAGGGCTACGTTCGGTTTTCACTTTGCTTAGACGAAAGATATATTCAAACTGCGCTCAAACGTATTAAAGTCACAACAGTATGAAAATAATAGGCATTGGTTTAGGTTTAATCGGGGGTTCTATGTTGTTGAGCTTAAGACGGTTTTATGAAAACGCGCAGTTTTTAGGAATTGATTCCAATGGTGTTCACCTCCAAAAAGCCATTGACCTAAAGATTATTGATCACAAAGCGGAAAATGAGGATTTTCAAAACGCCGACCTTGTTATTGTTAGTATTCCGGTGGATATCGCACAAACCAGCATAGAAAATTACTTAGAGAAAATTGGTGAACATACATTAATCATTGACATGGGCTCTACCAAGCAGCAATTGTGTAAAGGTTTGGCTAAGCATCCTAAACGCCATCAGTTTTTAGCCTCTCATCCTATTGCCGGTACAGAGTTTTCTGGTCCGGAGTCTGCCTTTGAAACTTTGTTTGACCACAAAACCATGATTATCTGTGAAATTGAAAAAACAGATCCCAAACTGCAGACTTTAGCCATGGATTGCTTTCAAAAGATGGGGATGAAAATGCGGTTTATGCACCCTAAAGCGCACGATGTGCACATGGCCTATGTATCGCATTTATCGCACATCAGTTCCTTTATGCTGGGTAAAACTGTGATTGACAAGGAAGACGATGAACGCAACATTTTTGACTTGGCCGGCAGTGGTTTTGAATCTACGGTACGTTTAGCTAAAAGTAACCCAAAAACCTGGGTGCCCATTTTTAAGCAAAATAAAACATTTGTTGTAGAGGCACTATCGGAATATATTTCAAATTTAGAATCATTCAGAACACAAGTAGAAAATGAAAATTACGAGGCTTTATTTCAA
>CAYMXD010000240.1:0-4532 GCA_964394095.1 uncultured Mesohalobacter sp.
AAACGCTGCCAAAGACGCCTGGGGAAACACCTCTGCTACAGAACGTGCCACACTTCTCAATAAAGTAGCGGATATTATCGAAGAAAACTTAGAGGAATTTGCCAAAGTAGAAACACTGGATAATGGTAAATCTATCAGAGAAACCATGAATGCAGACGTCCCTTTATCTGCAGACCATTGGCGTTATTTTGCCTCATGCATAAGAGCTGAGGAAGGCAGTGCGACAGAATTAGATGAGCACACCTTATCCATGAACATCAAAGAGCCTCTGGGCGTAGTTGGGCAAATCATTCCCTGGAATTTTCCGCTGTTGATGTTGTCCTGGAAACTGCCACCTGCACTGGCTACAGGTAATTGTGTTGTGCTAAAACCGGCTGAACAAACCCCGTCTTCAGCTACACTTTTAATGGAAAAAATAGCAGATGTTTTTCCTCCAGGGGTTGTGAACGTTATTCATGGTTTTGGTCCAGAAGCCGGTAAACCGCTGGCCTCGAGTTCAAGAGTAGACAAAGTTGCTTTTACAGGCGAAACCACTACCGGACAACTTATCATGCAGTACGCATCAAAAAATCTTAACCCGGTAACCATGGAACTTGGAGGAAAATCGCCTAACATTTTCTTTAATTCGGTTATGGACGCAGATGATGCTTTTCTGGATAAATGTATAGAAGGCGCCGTAATGTTTGCTTTCAATCAGGGTGAAGTTTGTACTTGTCCATCTAGAATCCTGGTACAGGAAGACATCTATGATAAATTTATGGAAAAAGTAGTTGAACGCACAAATGCCATTGTTCAAACTAATCCATTTGATGATAGCTGTATGGTGGGCGCTCAGGTATCTAATGACCAATATGAAAAAATTCAATCTTATATTAAAATTGGTAAAGAAGAAGGAGCAAAAGTACTCTGCGGTGGTGAAGCCAATACCGAGGGTGATCTAGCTGAAGGCTATTTTATTCAGCCTACTATTTTAGAAGGTCATAACAAGATGAGGGTGTTCCAAGAAGAAATTTTTGGCCCGGTAGTTTGTGTGACTAAATTTAAAGATGAGGCTGAAGCATTAGAAATTGCTAACGATACGCTTTATGGACTTGGTGCCGGGGTTTGGACCAGAGATGGCCATCAATTGTATCAAATCCCGAGAGCTATAAAAGCCGGACGTGTATGGGTAAATTGTTATCATGCTTATCCTGCACATGCGCCGTTTGGAGGTTATAAAAAATCAGGATTTGGTCGAGAAAACCATCAAATGATGATGAGCCACTACAGACAAACCAAAAATATGCTTATCTCTTACGATAAAAATAAATTAGGCTTCTTTTAATCAAACTTTTATTAACTTTGATAAGGTTGAATGCTTTTGTATTCAGCCTTATTTTTTAAATTTAAATTATGCCAAAAATAGATATTACTGAAAAAGCAGAAAAAATTGTGACGCAATTGAAAGAGAAACATGGCGATTTGATCTTTCATCAAAGTGGTGGCTGCTGTGATGGTTCAGCACCTATGATTTTTGAAAAAGACGATATGTATCTTGATGAGAGTGATATACTTTTAGGCCATATAGCCAATGTCCCTTTTTACATGAATAAAGATCAGTATGAATACTGGAAACACACCCACCTTACTGTAGACATCACAGAAGGACGTGGGGCAAGTTTTTCTTTAGAAATCCCGCTTGGCCTTAGGTTTATCGTTCACTCCAGGCTTTTAACAGAACAAGACTAATTTAAAATAAACCTTAGTTTTTTATAAATTAAACACCAACCCTGCAAGAGTTCGGAACTCTTGCAGGGTTTTTATCAATAAAAATATTGCAGCATTAGCACAATTCTTAGCAAAGCTTAGGCTAAAAAAGCACATCTTATCAAAAAGTACTTCAATTCCAATTTCCTATCACAGATAAATTGATATTTTTGGGCTATGCTAAAAGTAAGTGTTTTAGGAACCGGAAATGTGGCTTCGCATTTTATCAAAGTTTTTGATGAAACTGAGGAAGTCAAGATCGTTCAAATCTACAATCATCGAACAGATGGTCTGAACGATTTCAACAGGTTTGAAACCACTTCAGATCTTAAAAATCTGAAAAACGCCGATGTTTATCTCATTTGCATTAAAGATGATGCGGTTGAAACTTTAATCAGCAGATTAAACCTTGACGGGATTGTCGCACATACTTCAGGAAGCCTTCCCCTATTCGATTCGCCCAACAGAGATGCCGTATTTTACCCCTTACAGACGTTTTCAAAAGATAAAACCCTAAATTTTAAAGATTTACCCCTTTGTATTGAAGCTGAAAATACTTCAGATCATGAGGAATTAAAAGCTTTAGCTAAAACTATTGAGGCTAAAGCCTATGATGTTAACAGCAAACAGCGTCAGGAATTGCATTTAGTGGCCGTTTTTGTCTGCAACTTCGTGAATCACCTCTACCATATTGGCCATGAGCTATGCAAACAGAAAAATTTACCCTTTGATATTTTAAGGCCATTGATAAAAGAAACTGCCGATAAAATTAATTATAACGACCCTAAGGAAGCCCAAACCGGACCGGCAAAGCGAAACGACCAATCGACCATCAACCGACATATCCAACAGTTAGATGAGCCTATTTATAAAGAATTATACCGATATTTGACGACTTCAATACAAAAAACCTATGAGTGAAACCAATTACAAGCAGTTACTCAACAACGTAAAGGCGTTTATTTTTGATGTAGACGGCGTACTGACAGACGGTAAACTGCATATTTCTGAAAAGGGCGAACTCCTGCGCCAAATGAACGTCAAAGATGGTTATGCCTTAAAACATGCCTTGAAGAAAGGCTATGAGATTTGTATCATATCGGGAGGTAACAATCCGGCGGTAAAATCCAGATTACAAGGGCTTGGCATAACAAATGTTTACCTTGGCATCGATGATAAAATGGAATCCTTGGACGAATTTTCTGATGTGTATGATGTCCCTTTCGAAAACATGTGCTACATGGGCGACGATATTCCTGACATCCCAGTGATGAAAGTAGTTGGTTTAGCGACCTGTCCTCAAAATGCTGTTCCGGAAGTCAAAGCGATCTCGCATTATGTTTCGCATAAAAATGGAGGGGATACTTGCGTAAGAGACATTATCGAACAGGTTTTAAAAGTTCAACATAATTGGTTATAAAATATAAAAAATATGGCTGGAAATAGCTTTGGAAAATTATTTTAACTCAGCACTTATGGCGAATCCCACGGGAGAGCTATAGGAGGTGTTATAGATGGGTGTCCTGCCAATCTTGAATTAGATTTAGAAAAAATTCAATTGGATTTAGACCGCAGAAAACCAGGGCAGTCGGCTATCGTTACTCAACGTAAGGAATCTGATAAGGTTGAATTTTATTCAGGAATTTTTGAAGGAAAAACCACTGGCACACCAATGGGATTTCAAATTCCGAATGCCGATCAAAAATCAAGAGATTACGACCATATTAAAGATAAATTCAGACCCAGTCACGCCGATTTTACCTACACTAAAAAATATGGCCATCGCGACTATCGCGGCGGTGGTCGGTCCAGTGCACGTGAAACGGCCTGTCGGGTGGTTGCCGGAGGTATTGCCAAACAGCTTATTCAACCTATGCAGATTACCGCTTTCACCAGTGCTGTTGGGCGTTTAAAATTGAATAAGAATTACCGGGATTTGGATTTTAATAGGATTGAAAATAACCCTGTGCGCTGTCCAGATGAAAATTTGGCCAAAGACATGGAGAAATACATTAAAAGCGTTAGAAAACAAGGCGATACCATTGGTGGTGTGGTAACTTGTGTGATTCAAAATGTGCCGGTTGGTTTGGGCGAACCCGTTTTCGATAAGCTTCACGCTGAGTTGGGAAAAGCCATGTTGTCTATCAATGCCGTCAAGGGTTTTGAATATGGCAGCGGTTTTGCAGGGACTGAAATGCCCGGCAGTACACACAACGATGAAATTTCAATAGATGGTTCCACAAAAACTAATTATAGCGGTGGTGTGCAAGGCGGTATTTCAAACGGGATGGACATTTATTTTAATGTGGCGTTTAAACCCGTTGCAACTTTGATACAAGATCAGAAAAGTATTGACAAACATCATGAAGAAGTTACTGTAAAAGGCAAAGGCAGACATGACCCCTGCGTAGTGCCCAGAGCAATTCCTATTGTAGAAGCTATGGCGGCTTTGGTGATGGCCGATTATTATTTACTTGACAAGATTTCTAAGATATAAAAACGCATTATATGAAAAAGTTAGCATTGCATTGGCAGATTCTTATCGGTATGGTACTCGGTATCCTGATTGGACTGGGGTTTACCTTTTTTGAATGGGGTTCAGAATTTGTTACCGATTGGATAAAACCATTTGGAACTATTTTTATCAATTCTTTAAAATTAATCGCCGTGCCTTTAATTTTAGCATCGTTGATTAAAGGCGTTTCTGACTTAAAGGACATCTCCAGTTTATCCCAAATGGGTTTAAAAACCATAGTCACCTATGTTTTAACGACATTGGTTGCTGT
>CAYMXD010000241.1:0-4498 GCA_964394095.1 uncultured Mesohalobacter sp.
ATGCACATACAGATTTGAGACATCCGGACTACAGACATTCCGGTAATGGCTTTTCTTATGCCTACAAAAATAAGTATCTGGATAAATACTTCGTTTTTGGATTGCACGAAAACTATACACCATCCTATATTTTTGATTTTATTAAAGATAAAAAGCATATAGACTATTATTTATACGACGACTTATTGCACCTTAATCCGTTAGACAAATTGAGCAAACTCAAAGCCGCCTGTAATTTTCTAGGGGAAAGATTCGGATTAGAAATAGATTGTGATGCTATCGAGAATTTCAATAGTAGTGCAAAATCTCCGAGTGGTTTTAGTGTAGGTGAAGTCCGCAATATGATTAAGTTGTTAAATAACAACACCTTGCATTACATTCACATTTGCGAAGCGGTACCGGATGAAGAAGGACAAGTAGGTAAAGCCTTAAGTTATTTTGTTTCGGATTTATTGAGGGATTAATATTGAAAACTAAAATACCTAGCTCAACAAGGCTTTTAAACCCTCTAATTATCGCCCGCAGATTTCGCTGATGTTCGCAGATTTTATATGCTATGTTTTAAGGCGATTTCATAATCTATGTTTTTGTCATACCGAAAGAGACTTTAGAATATGATATTATTTGAGGTTGTGGTCGACTGAGGGGTCTGTTGGATTTTTTATTTTTTAATTTCAGGTTAAGGCTTCTTATTTTTCTCCAAATAGCTAATAATAATTAATCAAAAACTTAGTGCACTTTGCGTAAAACTTAGCGCACCTTGCGGTTAAAAAAGCTTATACAATTATCACTGATGACTTGATTTTAATGACCCCGAGAGGAACGATTCAGGAAACTCATAAACTACAAAACCAACTCTAAATTCCGACTAGTCGTGCATCTTTGAAATTTTGGCTAGGTAATCGAAATGTTCGCCTTGCATGACAATCTCACAATCTAAGCCGACTTCTAAGCATTGCTGCTTGAGAGATTCAAAATCCATATAAAGCCATTTCATCGGGGTTTCCTCTTCGCCTTTATAACTGATAAAATAATCCAATCCCCCGTAATATCGATTAGAAGAGTGGATATCCATTTCATCCTCAAACATATACTTAATATCTGAAGAATCAATTAATATCTGTGCATTTGGATTGAGGATGGATTTTAAATGCTTTAAATACGTTTTAGCTTTATCATATTCCTGAAAAATACCGGTACCATTCATCAGTAGGAGAATAGTATCAAAGGTTTCTTTAACATCAAGAATATCCTTTTGCTGAACATGATCGACACCTCTTTTTTTAGAAATGTCAACGGCACCTTTGGAAATATCAATACTTTTTACATGATGTCCATTACGCTGTAAGTAAAGCGAATGACTTCCGGCACCACAGCCGACATCGAGAATTTTACCATGACATCGTTTTAAAGCTATTTGTTCCAAGATTGGCATATCCTCATAAGTTCTGAACAAATAAGAAAGTGGCAGCTCATCAACATCAGAAATATTAGTCCAGGTCAATATGTAAGCTAATGAATTTTCGCTTTTAGACTGAAGATGATTGTAATAATCAATTATAGCCTTACCAAATATGTCTTTATACTTCACTGTGGCAAAAATAAGATTTAATTGCTTATTTGGGGATATAAATTTAAAGTATCGTCAGAATATGAGACTTTTAAACAAAAGTACCTCATTTGTATTTTAAACATGGAAACAATTACTGGCCATAGAACTTACAAGAAATTTATTAAACGATAATTATAAAATCTTGAGTAAACTAGCAGCATAAAATTCAATGTGATTCGCAAGAATTTGATGTAAGATTGCGATATAAAAATCTACTCAAATAAAATGACTTTCAAAATAAGTTGTATTTTTATAGAAAAACAACTATGAAACTATATTGTGTTCTTGCGTTGAGTCTTTTAGGTGTAATCAGCTTTAGCCAAAACAATCCCGATTTTTATATTGCCTCTAATGGAGTGACTTGCATGTGTCCTAATGCTGATTTTGGTGACACCGGCACACTAAACATAAACGGCGAAACCAAGACCTACACCAAGCGAAGTCGTGCCCAACTTGATGCTGTAATTAATGCTGATGAAACCGACCCTCAAATTGCGTTAACCTGCACTTCTGGCATCTCAAACATGTCTGAATTATTTGAAAATAAAGGAAATTTTAATCAGGATATTTCTACCTGGGATGTCTCCAGTGTCACAACGATGTCTGAAATGTTTTTTAATGCCAGTGCTTTTAATCAGCCACTGAACCAATGGGATGTCTCAAATGTCACAAACATGTCAAAAACTTTTGCGAGCGCAGAATCTTTCAATAAAGCTTTAGGCAATTGGAATGTCTCTAATGTTACAAATATGTACGCCATGTTTGCAGGGGCAATTTCATTTAATCAGTCATTAAATAATTGGGATGTTTCCAGTGTTATCAATAATGGAGGGACATTTAGTGGAATAAATAGTATGTTTAGCAATGCAGAATCTTTTAATCAAGCTTTAAACAATTGGGATGTTTCAAACCTCACAGAACTCAGAAGTGTGTTTGCAAATGCAGAATCTTTTAACCAGTCTATTAATGATTGGGATGTTTCCAATGTTACTAATATTGAGCTTTTGTTTAATGATGCCCTTGTCTTTAACCAAGCTTTAGACAACTGGGATGTTTCTGGAGTAGTGACTATGGCAGGAGTATTTAAAGATACCGATGCATTTAACCAATCTTTAAATACCTGGGACGTTTCCAATGTGACATTTATGGGTGGTATGTTTAATGGGGCTGTGATGTTTAATAAAGCACTAGACAATTGGGATGTTTCATCTGTAAATAATATGGACGTCATGTTTTCTAATGCCTTATCGTTTAATAAAGACATTTCAAACTGGTGTGTTGAACAATTTTCAAACGCTCCGGCACTCTTTTCTAATAACTCGCCTTTACAAGACAGTTATAAACCAAATTGGGGTGCTCAATGTGAAAATTTGTCTATAGCATTACCACATATTGAAGATTTAGTTTCTATATATCCAAACCCTGTAAAGGATCGTTTTAGACTTGAGTATAACGACTCTATTGTTATTAAAAAACTTAGAATTTATAACCTTGAAGGACAGCTCATTAAAAATAACATCGTATTTCAATCTCAACCTATAAATATCAGTTCACTTGAATCTGGACTATATATCTTAAAAATAGAAACAATTACCGGCAATAAAGCCTATAAACGCATTATAAAAAGATAACGGATTAGGATTTTTATTTAAAAATGGATACATTTTAAACTATTAAGCATCTGTTTCATCATACTTGGGTGATATGTTTATAACACTAAGGCTTTAAAAAAAGATTGGAATGACATTTGGTCTAAATGCCAGAATAAAAAATCAAATAAAAAACATAACAATGCAACCTAAAAATCAATTGAAAATATCTAAACAGGTTGAGGTATTTTATACTTTGCTATTGTACTCAGGTCTGGTTTTTAGTGATGTTTCTTCTTGTAAATGAAATCTTATTACTTTCTGTTTGCTCCTTTAATTCTTTTTTGTAAATTAACAAAATAAAGTTTGTGATTTTTTTCGTTAATTCATTTAATACAAATATTTTACATAAACTTTCTATATCTATTTTGCATTATTAAGTGCTATACATAATTTTTTAAATAAATCAAAAACATTCAAATATGGGAGTATCACCTGTTTTTCATGAAGTTCTATTCTTTCTTTCTGTACTTTTTGGCATGAACGCACCTATAGTAGGAGAACAAGCAATTATCGAAATTAATTTATCAGATAATACAGCAAGCCTTACCTACCAAAAACTAATCACTTCAAATAAAAAAGTATCAGAAGCTAAATCAGCATTGAAAAAGTTGAATGAAACTGAAGATGATAATATGAGTAATATGCAATTAATAGATAAAACTTTTTTTGTAGAGCAGGAAGATTTAAACATGAGAGTCAATTTTGATTATTTAGATTCACAAGAAGAAGAACTGCTTAATTACTTCGGTCTTTTTAAAAATGATAAAGGGAATGTTGTTTTTGAGTTACTTGATGAAGAAACCTATATCACTTCTAATGGTGAAAAGCTTAAAAAATCAGTCGAATGGCCAAAACAGGCCAGTGTAATATATCTTGAAATTAAGGCAAATGTAGTGGATAAACATGAACAGGAATCTAAAGTTAACCTAGCCGAACATTGGACTAATATTAAGGAATAGCTTAAAAAGGTAAATGGAAAGCGTTTTCGAACTAAATTTCACTAGTGCTCATGTATAGATTGAAATTTTTCAGGTATCTAGGTCTATATTCTATAATTTAACAAATTTTAAACATTACGCATCAACCTATTTAAATCGATTAGAATTTGATATTTTTATAGGGCAAGCAAAAAAGTTGGGGGATTGTAAAATATATCCTCAATATTATATATTGACTTAAACCGATAGATAATCAAATTAAACCGTTAAAACGCTTAGTTTTTTGTCATGTCATT
>CAYMXD010000242.1:0-4252 GCA_964394095.1 uncultured Mesohalobacter sp.
AACAAGTAATGATAAGTAAGTTAAGACTAATTGCGACCTAGATGGGTAACCCTATAATTTTATTTTTAGTTTTTAATTTGTGCTCATGTAGCTCTGATGATAACGAACCTTCAGAAAACCAAGAATACTTGGAACAATTATCAGGTGAATACAAAATAACAGCAGCTTATTTTGATGAACAAATAGATTTAAACGGAAATGGGCATCAAAGCACAGATTTTTATGAGCAAATAGAATATGCCCATATGTCAACTCCCTTAGAATATTACAAGTTAACATTCTATGTTTTTAAAACATATAAACACGTTAATTTCACAATTCCCTTTTCTGATTTTGATATCGTTACCCAAAGTTATACAAATCAAATAATGACGTTACAAGCTGGTCGTGAAATAAGTATAGATTCGAATAAAGAAACTTTTAGTTTAGTTCCTAGTGAGCATGAGGAAAATTTTATTTTAGATAATTATAAAGCTAAAATTTTAGACCTAACTTGGGAAGACCGTGAGGCTGTTCTTAGGCTTGAGACAGAATTGTTTACATCTGAGGGTGTATGGGAAACTGTTATCTTGACTATGGAATACGAGTGGGAACATGATAATATTTAAATAATTATTTATAAAGAGGTTAGCAATTTTGGTTAGCCTCTTTTTTGGTTTTGTTGATTCACTGCACAAACGATTTGTAAAAACCTGTAAAAAAAATCTTATTTGCAGTAAATATTTGTTCTAATTTTCTAATTCAAACAATGTTGAAAGATTTTTATCCAAGTTCAAAAAATCATCTAAACTTATATGTCCTAACTTTCCCAAAATTAGGCGCTTGTCTAAAGCTGCAATTTTAGTAAGCTTTACAGTAGAAACTTTTTTTAAACCGTTTTCTGAATTTGGATGTAATACCAAATCAGTAGTAGTTTTTCAAGATAAATTTGAAGAAATAAAACTAACCGTTACATCTAAATCTCCTGCAAATAATACCAAGGCAGGCCTAATTTTAGTATCTGATAAATCTGTAAAAGGAAATCGAATTAAAACAATATCATCTTTTTTTATTTAATATTTTTCTTTTAAATCCTTGATATTGTATAATTCTTCCTCTTCGCTTAAAAATGAAAAACTACTCGATTTTTCAATTAAGCTTTCTATTTCCGTTTGAATCTCAACCTCTTCGTCATATGTATTCGATATGAAATCAATAAAATTTACAACCTCATTTAGACGTTGTTTGGATAATCTTCTAAGCTTTTTTACACTATTATCAATCAATGTTTCTTTATCCATCTTTTTATAATTTCTTTTAAACTTAAGCAAATTTCTTAAAATCTTCAAATTCTCAAATTGGTTCTACAGTTGCTATGGTTTCTCTAGTTACTATTGATACTGTTGTTTCTATAGACATAGTTGTTTTAATTGCTATATTTTTACATTAGCACATTGTGACATTAACACATCCCCAAATCTTCAAATCCTCAAACCTTCAAATCTTCAAATTATCAAATTATCAAATTATCAAATCTCCAAATTATCAAATCAACAGAATAACTGCATCACTAATTCTTGTATATTTGCAATTCATTAAAATGGACTATGAAGCACATCAGAAATTTTTGTATCATCGCTCATATCGACCACGGGAAAAGTACCTTGGCCGATAGGTTATTAGATTCAACTAACTCCGTAACCAAGCGTGAGAAACAAGAACAGTTGTTGGACAATATGGACTTGGAACGCGAACGTGGCATCACCATCAAAAGCCACGCGATACAGATGGTTTATACCCATGAAGGTCAAGAATATGTGCTTAATCTGATAGACACCCCCGGACACGTCGATTTCTCTTACGAAGTTTCCAGATCTATTGCGGCTTGTGAAGGCGCTTTACTCGTTGTAGATGCTGCGCAAAGCATTCAGGCACAAACCATTTCTAATTTGTATCTGGCTTTAGAAAACGACTTGGAAATTATTCCTGTTTTAAATAAAATTGATCTTCCTTCGGCTAACCCTGAAGAAGTGACCGATGATATTGTCGATTTAATTGGGTGTGATAGAGATGAAATCATTCCTGCCAGTGCTAAAACCGGTTTGGGTATAGACGAGATTTTAGAAGCTATCATTACTCGTATCCCACCGCCATCAGGCGATATAGATGCGCCGCTACGCGCTTTGGTCTTTGATTCTGTCTATAACCCCTTTCGTGGCGTTGAAACTTATTTTAGAGTGTTTGATGGCAGCATTAAAAAAAATCAACAAATTAAGTTTGTCGCTACCAATAAAGCCTATGGCGCAGATGAAATTGGTACCTTAAAATTGGTTCAGTTTCCAAAACAAGAAATAAAGGCCGGCGATGTGGGCTACCTCATCACAGGCATCAAAGACGCCAGAGAAGTCAAAGTTGGCGATACCATTACCGACGCCGAAAATCCAACAACCAAAGCCGTTGCCGGATTTGAAGACGTCAAGCCTATGGTTTTTGCAGGAATTTATCCCGTAGATACAGAAGATTATGAAGAATTAAGGGCTTGTATGGAAAAGCTTCAACTCAATGATGCTTCCTTGGTCTTTACACCGGAAAGTTCAGCAGCACTTGGTTTTGGATTTAGATGTGGCTTTTTAGGAATGTTGCATCTGGAAATCATTCAGGAGCGTTTAGAACGTGAATTTGATATGACGGTGATCACCACGGTACCTAACGTGTCTTATCATGCCTACACCACCAAAAATCCTGATGAGGTTTTTATCGTCAGCAATCCATCAGATTTACCCGATCCTTCAACCATAGACAGGGTGGAGGAGCCGTATATCAAAGCCAGTATCATCACTAAAGCCGATTTTGTGGGGCCGGTGATGTCGCTTTGTATTGAAAAACGCGGCGAAATCACCAACCAGACCTACCTCACGACAGAGCGTGTTGAACTCAGTTTTGATATGCCTCTGGCTGAAATTGTTTTTGATTTCTATGATCGGTTAAAAACGGTATCTAAAGGTTATGCCTCGTTCGACTATTCACCAATTGGTATGCGCACCTCAAAACTGGTTAAAGTTGATGTATTACTCAATGGAAATACGGTTGATGCTTTATCTGCTTTGATTCACTTTGATAATGCCTATGATATAGGTAAAAAAATGTGCATAAAACTCAAAGAACTCATTCCCAGACAGCAGTTTGATATCCCCATTCAAGCAGCTATTGGCAGCAAAATCATAGCCCGAGAAACGGTAAAAGCCCTAAGAAAAGATGTAACCGCCAAATGTTATGGCGGTGATATTTCAAGAAAAAGAAAATTGTTAGAAAAACAGAAAAAAGGTAAAAAGCGCATGCGAGCCGTTGGAAATGTAGAAATTCCACAAGAAGCCTTTATGGCCGTGTTGAAGTTGAATGATTAATAATGAATAGTGAAAAGTTTTAAAGTTTCAGGTTTCAAATTTAAGGTTCAACTTTTAAGAGTAACAATGCTTTGACTTCGCTCAGCAACGATAGCAAGATGAAAAATAAAGATTCTGAACAAATGCTCCTGATGTCGCATTTTTCAGAATGACAAGTAGAAATAAGTAACCAACGTAGCGATAAAATCAATAGTAACAACAGAATCCATAGTATCTACAACCTCATAAACCCATAAACCCATAAACCCATAAACTCATAACTCTTCGGCTGAGCTCAGTGCAACGCCTCATAAACCCAAACCCTCATGATAAAAAACATTATATTCGATTTTGGCGATGTGTTTATCAATCTCGATAAAGCGGCTACTGATAGGCAGCTTAAAAAATTTGATATACACCAATTAGATCCTAAGACCAAAACTGTTCATAAGGACTATGAAAAAGGCTTATTTTCAACCGAGGAATTTATAGAATATCATATACAAAAATTTTCACAATTATCTGAAAAGGCATTCACATCAGCCTGGAACAGCATATTGATAGATTTTCCAAAGTACCGTTTGGATTTCCTCAAACAGGTGAAAAACGATGATAAATTCAAGTTATTTCTGTTAAGCAATACCAATGATTTGCATATAAAATGGGTTCAAGACAACATCGACTTTTACCAGGAATTCAAATCCTGTTTTGATGTGTTTTATTTATCCCATGAAATCAACCTCAGAAAACCAGATGAAGATATTTTTCAATTTGTGCTTAACCAAAATAATTTAAAAGCCCAAGATACCCTCTTTATTGATGACACAAAAGAGCACATAGAATCGGCAAAACAATTAAATTTGCAGACCTGGCATCTTCAAGTTGGAGAA
>CAYMXD010000242.1:4262-4497 GCA_964394095.1 uncultured Mesohalobacter sp.
CGATTTGTTTAAACAAAACCATCTAAGCTTTTGATTGCATTACTATTTAGCGTGATATCTTCCACATTGATTTATGTGGCGTTTAAAACTTTTTCAAACTACAACATCAATACGCTCAATGCTTTAATTTTCAATTATTTTACTGCTTTTATACTGGGGTTTAGCATACAATCCACACCTGTAAAATTATCAGAATTACCTCAATTTCAATGGTTTATACCAGCGGCTTGCTTGG
>CAYMXD010000243.1:0-4496 GCA_964394095.1 uncultured Mesohalobacter sp.
AGGACATGGCTTTGCAATATACTACTTTTGGTACACATAAAGACGATTTAATTTTTGATATTGGCAATTACCCGATTAAGAAATTTGGGTCGCAGGGTCAGCAGAAATCCTATCTTATTGCTTTAAAGTTTGCACAATACGACTTTTTGAAACGCAGTCAGGGTTTTAATCCGATACTTTTACTGGATGATATTTTTGACAAACTAGACGAAAACCGGGTCAAACACATTGTAAGCATGGTAACCAATCAAAATCTGGGGCAAATGTTTATAAGCGATACCCACCCTGAACGCACAGAAAATGTGGTGAAGCAACATGCTGAGCGATATAAAATGATAGAATTAGATTAATTTTTTTTTATTAATAGTTTTAAAACACTTAACTTTATAAGTGATATTTACACCTTATGAAAAATTCGATTTTGTTTCTGTTTATATTGTTGTTTTTGAATTCCTGCCAGGAGGATAAAAACGATATTGATATCAACAACATTAATGGGTACTGGGAAATTGTTCAGGCACAAAATCCCTATGGAAAAAGTGTAATTTATTCCATAAACACCCAAATCGATTATTTTGAAGTTGAAGATAGTTTGGGATTCAGAAAAAAAATGAAACCCGATTTAAACGGTAAGTACACCACCTCTAAGGCTCTTGAAAAGTTTGAATGCTACGTTGAAAACGATAGTCTTAAGTTAGACTATGCCACGCCTTATGACAGCTGGACTGAAGTCATTTTAGAATTAAATGACAGCCTGATGTTGGTCATAAATCAAAATAAATTCCTTTACACTTACAAAAAATTTGAACCAATAAATATAGCCCCCTGATTATGGATAATGAATACAATACAAAAAAATTGAGCGACCTACTCAAGGTCTTCAAAGACAAAAAAGGATTAAATGAGGGATTGAATCAAATTGAAGTTAAACGCGCCTGGAAAGAACAGATGGGACCGGCGATTGAAAAATACACCACAAAAATATATTTAAAAAAGCATACTCTATTTGTCAGGTTAGATTCGGCAGTGCTAAGAGAAGAATTGAGCTATGGTAAAAGCCAGATAATCAAAAATTTAAATGAAAGTTTAGGGAATAATTTGATACATAAAATCGTTTTTAGTTAATATGAGTTCTTAAATTATTACTTTGAAATGTAAATAATATCCTTACATTTGCTTAACGTTAATTTCATAAACAAATCAAGTTTATAGTGGGAATGATGAATAAAAATACAGTTTTAGGTTGGGCTACATTTATAATGATTATAGTAGGAATAGGTTTGATAGCTCTAGGAGCATTTAGATATAATGATGTCGCAGGTTGGGGGTTTGCTGCTGTTGGCGTTGGCTTTTTTGCTATTGCTTGGGTATTTAATGCCCTTAAAGGTAGAGTCTAAAGTTGTGAGTTATAATAAGCTTGGTTTCCTGTAACTTCTTCACCTAACCAATCGGGGTTTTCAAAAGTTTCATCTTTGCTTTTTAATTCTATTTCTGCGATGACTAATCCGTCGTGATTTTTATGAAACTCGTCAACTTCAAATAATTTATCTTTATACATTACCTCGTAACGAGTTTTGAAAAGTAGGGGTTTCTCACAAAGTTGAAGTAAATCATTGGCTTCATTGTAATCAATTTCTTTTTCCCACTCTAGTCGAGATAAGCCGTCATTGGTCGAGATGCCTTTAACGGTGATGTAAGCCTTTTTATCTTTTATTCTGACCCTTACTGTTCGGTGTTTGTCTTTATTCAAAAAACCTTGGGTTATATTGTAGTGATTGTTTGCTTGAGTTTTAAACTCTTGAGATTTTACTAAAAACTTACGCTCTATTTCTGTATGCATTTTAGGATTTTAAAAGTAATTTCATAATAAAAAGGATAAGGATAAATGCTAAAAATCCCAAGAGTATAAATACACTTCCCCTATAATATTTTTTGTGTAATTTTTTATCGCGCTTATAGCTAAAAATCATAATGCTGATAAAAGCCACAACAAAAAATGCTGCAAAAATCCATTGCCCCTGTGTAAACATATAATAAAATTAGATTGCAAAAGTAAAGCATTATCTCTGCGTTCAATTCAAAACATTTTATAAATTTAAGTATATTTGATTTGGTTTTCTAAAGTTAATAGATTGAAACAAAAGCTTAAAAATATTATAGATGATAATTTTACTAAACAAGGCAGGTGTTTTTATGCCGCTACACAATTTTTATTTATCTCCTCATTAGTGGCCTTTAGGATTAAAACTTTTCCGGATAATTCGGTGCAAATCCCAAAAATATTATACTATACTGAATATTTCTTTGTCAGCGTTTTAGGTACAGAATATGTATTGAGAATTTACTTTGCCGATAAATCTTTTAAATACATATTTAATTTTTACAAAGTTATAGACTTACTCGCAGTCTTGCCTTTTTACCCTAAGAGTTTATTTGATTTTAGAACTTTAAGAGCATTTAGAATTTTTAAACCGATTCGTTACAACAATTCCTTAAGACGCTCTCGTATAACGAAAACCCAAATTAAACGAGAATTGGTTTTGTGCCTCATGCTGACGTTTATTTTTTTATTCTTGGCTTCGGCTGGCATTTATTATTTTGAACATGAAACTCAGCCCGAATACTTTTCGTCTGCTTTAGACAGCGGTTGGTGGGCAGCGGTGACGCTAACGCTAACAACAATAAGTAACGTAGATGTTTATCCCATCATTACTAGCGGAAAAATATTTACATTATTCATTCTTCTCATCGGAGTAGGTATAATCACCATTCCAACCGGTCTAATAGCCAGTGCATTGTCTAAAGCCAGAAAAATACAGGAAGATAGTCTAAAAAAAGCAGAAGTATAATGAAACCTGAAGTACTAAAATTTAAATACAGACCAAAACAGTTTAGAAGTCATATATATGGTGGTATTAGTTCTATAGTAATTGGTGTTGTTTATTTGATATTCTTTCAAGAATTTACATCATATTTTTTTATTTTATATGGCTTTTTATTTTTGATAAACTACTATTATTCCAAAAACCTGTCTTATGTCGTCATTGATAATGAAGGTATAAAAATAAACCGTTTTATCCCTAAGCGTATTACATGGCAAAACTATGAAGGGATACGATTTTATGTTGGTGATATTCGTGTTTTATCAAAAAACAAAACCTTACACATCAATAAAGAATTTCTCACTCCAACCGATATAGAAATTATTGAAGAAGAACTGAAAGCGAGATTACCTCGTCGAAAAGCCTCTTGATAAGAAAAACTACTTTGAGCATGACCTTTGTAAATCAGTTTCAAAGTAGCTTTAATGTCACTAATAATTATTGGCTACAATTACCATCTGCAAAATCCTGGAGCGAAGGATTATAGCCGTTATTTCCTATGAGTACCTCTACTTCTGAATTGAGATTGTTTATGAGATTTTCTATAGCGCAAAAATTGGTTAAGTTAGGGTTAGGGGCTATTGGTAAATCATTGAAATCTGCAGTGGTTAAATAGCCAATCAAAATTTCCGGAGGAAACGAAAATGAAGAAGGCGTAACTGTATTCAGATTATTTAGTCCCTCAAGACTCTCTAAATTGTCATTTCCGCCAACTTCCAGGTACTCTAAAGCGGTAATCGATTCTACGCCGTTTAAATTTATGAGATTAGGATTTTGTTGTATTCTAAGGTCGTCAATCTCAGAAAGGTTTTCTAAGCCCTGGAGCGAGGCCAGATTAGCGTTATTTCTTATGGTTACTCTTTCTGCTGTCGTTAAGCTTTGCAATTCATTTAATGACGTTAAAAGATCATTGTTAAATATGAAAAGACTTGACGTAGAAGCTCCTCCTAATATTTCAGTCAAATTATTCAAACCATTCAGGTTTGGCAGGAGTTCATTACCCCTAATCTGCAAAGTTCCTGTTACAGTCTCCAAACTTGAAAGCGGGCTTAGATCTGTAATATTAGTAAATTGGGCATCGGGATTTGCGGCAACATCTGGTCTGATATGAAGATATCCATTAATTTTGACATAATTAAATAGTCCAAAATTATCCACATCATCTTGTGAATCTAAAAGGACATCACCGTTATAAATCCCTCCGGAATCTTCACAGGTGCTAAGGGACCCTAAATCGACTGTACTTCCAGTAAAATTCACATCATAAACAGTTGTAAATTGATTTGTATCAAAATCGAATATTTGAACATCTAAGTTAGTGTTGCTGCAAGTTTCTACTGTAAAGTCTATCATGCCATTTGAAATGTCAAAACTGTTATTAGAAGAGATAAATAAATAACCATTAGAAAGTGGGCTCCCACTGCAGTCGGTTACCGTACCTGTAATTGTCGTATTTAAAGTATTGTCGGTAAAAGATACATCTACTGAAGAATCGGTAGAGAATGGACCAGAAGTTTCTTCGTGAATTAAAGTATCGCATGATTCGTCTACACCATATACACGGATTACTATTTCTTCATCTTTTGGTATAAGACCGCATTCAGGACCTTCCTT
>CAYMXD010000244.1:0-4492 GCA_964394095.1 uncultured Mesohalobacter sp.
CATGAAGACGTACAAAAAGAACTGCCTGAAAATATTTATCTGGCTTATGATAATTTGAAAATTGAAATATAATGAGAGAGAAGATTTTTATGTACTTGTTTTTCTTTATGCTGCTGATGTCTATTTTTATTTATGTTAATGCAGAGAAAACGCTTTTAGCAAAGGATGCAAAAATAAACAAGCTTCAAGAAAAACTTGAAGCTTGTCAAAATAAATAAGTGTTGTATATTTATTTAGTTGATTTGATAGCTAAACTATATACAACTAATCCAAAACCAATTTTATTCACAGCATCACCAATATTGTAAACAACATTCATGGCCATTTGAGCAGAATCTATATCAGAAACCAATTGAGCTCCAAATAAACCACCTTCAGTACCTAAAATGTAACCTAGTGGATAAATTGCCCAACCAACTAATACAAACCAACATAGAATTTTGTGTGCTTTTAAAACTTGTCCGCCGGCACTCTCAGCTAATTTTTTAGCTTCGCCAAACCAGACAATGTACACAATAATAAAGTATGCAATACCAGAGATTAATCCCCAAACCCATTGCATGGTAGGGTTACCAATGGCGATTGCCTCACCAAAATAACCTGTGACAAGCATTACTACAGACCAGAAAATAAGTTTCCACATTAAACTTACCTTAGCTCCTGCAACACGTAAGATCAAGAAAAATTCAACACACATTAGGGGTACAGTAAGAACCCAGTCGACATACCTAAAGAATGTTGGAGAATCACCTACAGCATCCCAATAATCTCTCATGTAGAAATAGTGTACTGCTGCAATAAAAGTAATTAAACCTGATACTAGAACCGAAGTTCTCCATTTCTTATCAAATTGACTTAAGGATAAGAAGAAAAAAGCGGAAGCTGCCATCATGGCCATACTCCCAACGAAAAAAGTAAAGCCGACATAATCGTCGTTGGCGATTTTCGTCATTTCACCGAGTAAAAATAATGTTCTCATAATATTATAATTTAGTTTTTGTTTAATCAAATATACATAAAAATTAAACAGTTTTTCCTATTTGTTAATATAATTTGATTAATTTTATGACCTATTTAAAATAACCTATGAATATTTATAAATATATCATTGTTTTGAGCTTTTTGTCCTTGTGGTTAAACTCCTATATACCCTCAAATGGTCTATACTTATTAGGATTATTTTTGATTCTGAGTTTTGGAATTTTACACGGCGCAAACGATATCGCTATTATTTCTAAAACCTTCAAACAGCTAAAAAACAAGTCTTTAGTGTTTTTAATTATATTTTATTTAACTTTTGTTTTGTCTTTCGCTCTGTTTTTTACTTTTTTGCCAGATTTTGCCTTATTGTTTTTTATTATTCTTAGTGCTTATCATTTTGGAGAACAGCATTGGAATGAAATTTTGTTAAAATCCAACAGGTTTATTAATTCAATATTTTTCTTTTTTTATGGCAGTTTGATTTTTACACTTATATTTTATTTTCATCAAGTAGAAGTAGAACGTATAGTAGGTAATATTATCGGTTATCCAATCAATCTCGATCTTCTTCAAAATTTACTATTTGCTTTGGGTATAGCTATAGTGTTGATTTCAACATACTATTACAGAACAAACAAAGCTTTTAAATCTCAACTCGCAGAACAAATACTTTACTTACTAGTATTAACGATTATCTTTAGGGTCTCAGACCTTATCTGGTCTTTTGCCATTTATTTTGTATTGTGGCACAGCCTACCATCTCTTAATGACCAAATTAAATACATTCACGGTGAGGTCAATAAATCTAGCATAATACTTTATTTCAAAAAATCATTTTGGTATTGGTTGGTTTCCGTTCTTGGTTTAGGTGTATTTTTTTGGCTGTTTAAAGATGCTAAAATATTTGAAGCCCTTCTGTTTTCATTTATCGCCGCCATTACGTTTCCACACGTTATGGTAATTGCTAAAATGTTTTTAAAAAAGTCAGATAATAATTAGTGCCTATTTAACCAATTAAGCACAGCTTGAAAATTTTCCTGATTCACACCATGGCCAGCGGGAAATTCTTTAAATTCACATGTAACGCCGAGCTTTTTAAGTACATCCGGTGTTTTTCTGGCCCAATCTACCGGTATAACTTGATCCATGGTACCATGAGAACTAAACATCTTAAGAGTTTTCAATTGGTCTTTATCGCCAAGTTCTATCATATTATGATCAATATAACCACTTAAACCTACGATATTTTTAATTAAGTGTGGATAGGTTAATGCCGTTGCAAAACTTAAAATAGTTCCCTGGCTAAAGCCAAGCAAAGTGATGTCGTCTGGGTCAATACTATATGCTTCTGTAGCTTCTTCAATAAAGTGTTTAATCTTTTCTCTAGAAGATACAGCTTGTTCAGTATCACTAAATTTATTCGCATTTGCATCAAAATTGATGGCATACCAAGCATTACCCATGGGCTGCATCGGGTAGGGTGCTCTCACAGATATTATGGTGTATTTTTTAGGTAAATAACCCGCAAATGAGAACAGGTCGTTTTCATCGCTCCCGTAACCGTGAAGCATCAATATCAGGGGTGCTTTACTTTCTAAATTAGATGGTTTAATCAGATGGGTAAGACTTAAGGGTTTTGTGGTCATTATAATACTTTAAATATTTTTTGAAACAATTTTCCAAGCATAGGAACGGGTTGAGCATTACCCGAAATGGCACTAATCAAACCAAAAATCCAAAGTACAGCATAAAATAGATATAACGAAAAGCTAATCATCCAATTATCAAAACCTGTGACTAATGGGGCAAATGCAATAAATACAAAATGAACTCCAAAGGCTTGCCTGATATGAAATCTTGCAAATTCGTACCTCTTGTCCATGTTCATGAATATGGCTATAATACTTCCAATAATTGTAAAATAAGCCACTATTGCGGCGCTTTTGCCTTTTCTATTTGGTGCCTGAGACATAATACTTTTCATTGTTGATTATACCGTAAACCTTGCCTTTTAGTTTTTCACCTAAGAAAATTGAATTTTTTGATTTAGATGAAATATCTTTTAAACTAAAGGTGTATTCGTTATCTGGATTAAAAAGAGTTAAATCTGCTATTTGTTTAGGTTCAATCGTATTTCTTGGTTGTTTAAACCTATTCTTACCTCTGGTTAAAAAGTCAACAGAATGCTCTAGACCAAAAGAATTATTAAGCGCTCCAAACGCCGATTCCAGACCAATGCTTCCAAAGGCTGCATTTTCAAACTCTGTTTTTTTCAATTCTATATTAATAGGATTATGGTCTGTGGTCACCATATCTATGGTTCCGTCGTGCAAACCTTCTATTAATGCTTCCTGATCAGATTGTTCTCTCAGTGGCGGCCAGATTTTATATTTGGTGTCAAAATCTTTTAGGCATGAATCTGTAAAAATTAAATGAGGTATAGCAACAGAACAAGTGACGTCTAGACCGTCTGCTTTGGCATTTCTTATAAGGTCAACAGATTCAGCTGTAGAAATACAAACAAAATGGGCTTTAGATTCAGTGTATTTTATGACCTCCAAATCTCTTTTTAGCTGAATCACTTCTGCCATATTAGGCAGTCCCTTAAGTCCTAAAGATGTGCTCATCTTAGCCTCGTGCATCTGAAAATCCTTGCTTAAATTATTGTCAATAGGATATAATTGTATCAAGCCATCAAAAGTCTTTGTGTACTGAAGGCCTATTTTTAACAGATTTGTGTTGGAGATAGACTTTTTGTAATCTCCAAAGGCCACTGCGCCATTTTGATGCATATCAAAAAGTTCTGCAAGACTTTTAGATTTAGATTTAACTGTTAGGGCTCCACTTGGAAAGATATCTATAAGATGTTTTTCGTTTTTTGTATTCACAAACTGTACCAGTGCAGAATGGTCTATGACCGGATCGGTATTTGGGTTAAGCACAATTTTGGTGAATCCACTTTTCATGGCAGTATCCATACCATTGGCTAAGGTTTCTCGGTCTTCAAAACCGGGTTCTCCAAAAGATACCGATGAGTCAAACCAACCCGGGGATACATGCAGATTTTCTAGTTCAATTACTTTATCTCCATCTGCTTCAATATGATCTTCAATACTATGAATGCAATTATTTACAATAAAAATGTCCTTTGTTTTAAGATGATAAGGACTATCAGTATCTATAATGGTCGCAGATTTTAAAAGTAATCTCATGTAGTATTATTTAATAAATCTCAACAAAAGTAATTCAATAATCATAAATATCAAGGCTAAAACAACAAACCATTTCCATAAACTTTCAATAGTATAACTCTCATAAAAACTCTGCGTGTATTTGCTAAAACTAGCATAAGAATTTATATTGTCAAGCTTATTTATCTCTAAATAATTTAGTTGACTCTCTTTTCTGTTTGGGTTAAAGGCCAATATGCTTAGAGTATCTTGTTTTGGGGTTTTAACCGCATAATGTCCAGCATCTTCTGGATATTCTCTAAAGCTAAGCTTAACTTCCT
>CAYMXD010000245.1:0-4481 GCA_964394095.1 uncultured Mesohalobacter sp.
CTTTAAAAATATTTGAAACCATCAAACCCTGTTTAGTGATATTAGACATTATGATGCCCAAAATGGACGGCTTTGAAGTCCTTGAAAACATCAAAAATGATACTGAAGATAGCTCTAAGGTGATATTCCTTAGTGCAAAAAATAAGGAAGAAGACATTCAAAAAGGTTTGGATGCAGGAGCAGACGACTACTTTACCAAACCTTTTTCAACAAGAAAATTATTAAACAAAATTCAAACGATATGCCAATCCTAAATTTTTAATTATGAGTTATATAGAAGAATATAAAAAAAGTATACAACATCCGGGAGACTACTGGTTAAAACAAGCTGAAAGTCTAAAATGGGATGAAAAACCAAAAACGGCGTTTCAGCAAGTTGAAGACGGCATTTACCATTGGTTTCCCGATGGAAAGTTAAACATGAGTTATTTGTGTATAGACAAGCATATTGAAGACGGCCATGGCGAAGATATTGCAGTCATATACGAATCGCCGGTGACAAATACCAAAGAACATATTACCTATAACAAATTACACCACGAAGTATCTAAACTGGCTGGTGGAATAAATGATTTAGGATTATCAAAGGGGGATACCGTTATTATTTACATGCCCATGATACCGCAGGCTCTTTATGCTATGTTTGCCTGTGCGAGGCTTGGGCTCATACATTCGGTGGTTTTTGGTGGATTTGCACCACACGAATTAGCCATAAGAATAGATGACTGCAAGCCCAAAGCAGTAATTACAGCATCTAACGGCATTGAAATTAAAAAAATAATCCCGTACAAACCTTATGTTGATGAAGCCATAAAACAAGCCCATCACAAACCCGAACATGTCATTATTTACGACAGAAAATTAGATGTAGATATTCCACACAAGTCCTACGATATAGACTATGAAGCTTTGGTGGAGAAATCTGGGAGCATTGCACCGGTACCTGTGGAATCGACACACCCGCTCTATATTTTATACACCTCGGGGACTACCGGAAAACCTAAAGGCATCATCAGAGATACGGGTGGTTATGCCACAGCTTTAAAATATTCCATGAAGCACGTTTACGGCGTAGATGAAGGCGATGTCTACTGGGCAGCGAGCGATGTAGGTTGGGTTGTTGGTCACAGTTATATTGTTTACGGGCCGCTTTTAAATAGAAATACAACGGTTTTATTTGAAGGTAAACCCATCAAAACACCGGATGCTTCTACTTTCTGGCGAATTATCAGCGAACATAAAGTCAGGGTAATGTTTACAGCACCTACCGCAATTCGTGCAATCAAAAAAGAAGATCCGCAGGGTGAATTTATTAAAAAGTATGACTTGTCTTCTTTAAAATACCAGTTTCTGGCCGGAGAACGCTGTGATATGGCAACACTCACCTGGACAGAACAACAGTTGAAAGTTCCGGTGATAGACCACTGGTGGCAAACAGAGTCTGGTTGGGCGATGTTGGCCAATATGGTTGGTATTGAAAAATTTCCGGTTAAAGCCGGTTCGGCATCATTTCCGGTTTGTGGGTATGACATTAAAATATTGAATGAAAATGGAAAAGAGGCTGCTGATGACAGTGAGGGCTATGTTTGTGTAAAACTGCCACTGCCTCCGGGTTGCTTAAAAAATCTTTGGGGCAATCCGGAACGTTTTAAAGCCGGTTATCTTAATAAATTTCCCGGCTATTACTTTTCCGGGGATGGTGGGTATAAAGATGAAGATGGCTATGTCTTTATTACCGGTCGGGTAGATGATGTCATCAATGTGGCCGGACACCGTCTTTCTACCGCAGAAATGGAAGAAGTGGTCGCTAGTCACCCTCAGGTAGCAGAATGTGCTGTGTTTGGTGTGCACTGCGATTTAAAAGGACAAAAACCATTAGCACTTGTTGTGCTGAAACCCGAAAACACGCTTGAACATGATACGATTTCAGATGAAATCATCAAAGCCGTGCGACAAGAAATTGGCGCCGTAGCCTCCTTACGCGAAGTTGTGGCTGTAAAACGTTTACCGAAAACACGATCAGGTAAAATTTTACGTAAATTACTTCGAAATATTTCAGACGATTTGGAATATAATATTCCCTCAACTATTGACGATGTCAAAATAATTTCAGAAATTGAGGACGTATTTAAAGAAAAACAAATAGGAATACATAAAAACATGGGGGCTTAATTTTAGATTTTAGATTTTAGAAAAAAAATTAACCTCACAAACTTATAATTATATTAATTAAACTTATAAACACATAAACTTATAAACTTATAAACTTAATACCATGAGTAATTATCACATTAAAAATTTTGAAGAGTACTTTCAAGTCTATCGAAAATCAGTTAGAAACCCGGAATCTTTTTGGGAGGAGATTGCAGAAGAGCATTTTACCTGGCAAAAACGTTGGGATAAGGTCTTAAGCTGGGATTTTAAAAAACCGGAAATCAAGTGGTTTGAAGGGGCCAAATTGAATATCACAGAAAACTGTATAGATCGTCATCTTTGGTCCAGAGGCGATAAAACCGCCATACTATTTGAGCCCAACGACCCCAATGAAGAAACCGAACACATTAGCTATAAGCAGTTGCACGAACGGGTATGTAAATTTGCCAATGTCCTCAAATCCAGGGGCATCAAAAAAGGTGATCGGGTTTGTATTTATTTGCCTATGATTCCCGAGCTTGCGGTTTCAGTTTTGGCTTGTGCCCGAATTGGTGCCATTCATTCGGTTGTTTTTGCCGGTTTTTCATCAACTGCACTATCAACTCGAATCAAAGACTGCGATGCTAAAATGGTTTTAACTTCAGATGGGTCTTATCGTGGGGCGAAAACGATTGATTTAAAAGGCATTGTGGATGAAGCATTAGAAGACTGCCCGGGAGTTGAAAGTGTTTTGGTAGCCAAAAGAATTGGTTCAGATATTAATATGAAAGAAGGCCGTGACGAGTGGTTGCAACCGCTTTTAGACGAAGCGGCCTCTACCTGCGATATTGAAGTCATGGACGCTGAAGATCCGCTATTTATACTTTATACATCCGGGTCTACCGGAATGCCAAAAGGCATGTTGCATACCACAGCCGGCTATATGGTTTATACGGCTTATACTTTTAAAAATGTATTCCAGTATCGGGAAGAAGACGTCTATTGGTGTACAGCAGATATCGGCTGGATTACCGGTCACAGTTATATTGTTTACGGTCCCCTGGCAAACGGCGCCACGACAGTGATGTTTGAGGGTGTCCCCAGCTATCCGGACTTTGGTCGTTTCTGGGAAATTGTAGAAAAACATAAAGTCAATCAGTTTTATACCGCACCCACGGCAGTGAGAGCACTAGCAAAACATGGCACCGAGCTTGTTGATAAATACGATTTATCCAGCCTGAAAGTATTGGGCTCTGTAGGTGAACCTATTAACGAAGAAGCTTGGAACTGGTATAATGACAATGTCGGTAAAAAGAAATGTCCGATTGTAGATACCTGGTGGCAAACCGAAACCGGTGGCATCATGATTTCACCTATCCCCTTCTCTACGCCTACCAAACCAACTTATGCCACCTTACCTTTTATCGGTATTCAACCGGCATTGATGGATGAAAAAGGGGAAGAAATAAAAGGTAATCAAGTTGATGGTAGATTATGTATAAAACACCCCTGGCCGTCTATGGCGAGAACCATTTGGGGTAACCATCAGCGTTATAAAGACACCTATTTCTCAGCTTTTGAAGACAAATACTTTACCGGTGACGGTGCCTTGAGAGATGAAGTGGGTTACTACAGAATTACAGGACGTGTAGATGATGTGATTATTGTTTCCGGACACAACCTCGGTACAGCTCCGATAGAAGATGCCATTAACGAACATAATGCTGTGGCAGAGTCTGCTATTGTTGGTTATCCGCATGACATTAAAGGGAATGGTCTATATGGGTTCATCACTTTAAAAGATACAGGTGGCGTTCGTAACCATGAAAATGTAAGAAAAGAAATCAACCAATTAATCACCGATAAAATCGGACCGATTTCTAAACTGGATAAAATTGAGTTTGTTAGCGGACTGCCAAAAACCCGAAGCGGTAAAATCATGCGACGTATCCTGAGAAAGCTTGCTTCTCACGAATACGACCAACTTGGCGATACCTCAACCCTACTCGATCCGGGTGTAGTGGATGAGATTAAAGAAAAAGTGATGGCTGCTAGAGCCTGATTTTTGATTTGCAGATTACTGCCAAAAAACACGGTCTCCTTTACAAGAGGAGTCCGTGTGTTTTATAAAACGGGGGTATGTATTTTAATATGGGTTAGTACATAACTGAAAAAAGACTAATCTGAACTCAAAAAGAAGTATTGACTTAGGCGTTTAACTAATACATATAAGTTGATATTCAATTACATATATTTCTTCTTTGTGATCCCTAGCATTTGTCGGACAGACAGGTCTGTGGTAAAGCTAATCCATACTCAAAAACATAAGTTAATACGTTGATGATGTG
>CAYMXD010000246.1:0-4471 GCA_964394095.1 uncultured Mesohalobacter sp.
TCAGTACTTGTGCTGAACTTGATTCAGTATCAGCGGGATCTTGGGTTCAATACCCCGACGCTCAGCGTCAAAATATTATACCAATTTGAAAATATTCACTCGTTATTATTCATTAAAAGTATAATGCCGATGTATATTTTAAGGATTCCGTACGTACGGGAGACATTTAAAATAACAATCGGTAATAAAAAGTATTCTTATTAGATACCGCGATGGCTCTGTCTCGGGGTAGTTCATTTGTAGTTACTCTTCCTTAATTTTTCCAGGGTTTTCAAAAGATAGAGTTTCATTAAGGAAACTATATGATACATCTTTTCATAATTTCAAAATATTAATTTATATTTGGAATTATGAAAAATATTTATGCTATACATTTATTATTTTTATTTGTAATTTTTCTCTCTGCGCCTACAATAGTAAAACTGATAGATAAGAATGCAAACATTGGCATAGTATATAGTGTTCCGGAAGAAGAAAAGTCTGAGAATTCATCTTCTACCGTATCAGATTTTGTTATTCACACATCGTTTTCAATAGATTTTCAATCAGATGAAAAACAAAAACAGGAATCGATAGATTATTATGAATTCATCATAATATCTTTTGATTTATGTGTATTGTCACCACCACCTGACTATTCAGTTTTATCTTAAAAAATTATTTATTTTCTGTTTCTTCACTGTGCTTATTAATGCACTAAAATTTTATTATGTTTAAATATTTAAAAAGAGATATACCAGCAAGCATCGTGGTATTCTTTGTGGCCTTACCCTTATGTCTTGGTATTGCTTTAGCTTCTGGCGCTCCATTATTTTCAGGCCTTATTGCAGGGATAATCGGCGGCATCGTCGTGGGAAGCTTAAGTGGTTCTCAAGTTGGTGTAAGTGGTCCGGCTGCAGGTTTGGCGGTTATTGTATTAGGTGCTATAGCTAGTCTTGGCGGCTATGAAAATTTTTTGGTCGCCGTTATTATTGGTGGAGCCATTCAAATTGCACTTGGTATTCTAAAGGCTGGCGTCATTGGTTATTATTTTCCTACTTCAGTAATTAAAGGGATGCTGGCAGGTATAGGCATCATCATTTTCATCAAACAGATTCCCTTCGCATTGGGCTTAAGTGATAATGTCGCTTTTTCAGAATACGTTACAGATGATCATATTGCCTATTCTGAGTATATCTCAACTTTATTTGATAATATCTCCTTAGGTGTTGTTTTTATTACGCTTATAAGTTTGGGGATTATTATATTATGGTCTAATGTCTTAGAAAAAAAATCTAAAGTTTTTAAGATTGTACCCGGTCCTGTAGTCGCCGTAATCACTGGTGTTTTATTTCATGTATTGGTGCCGGAGCAGTCTGTGTTTAGCATTTCAGGACATAATCTTGTAAATGTTCCTGTACCAGAGAGTACATCAGATTTTATAGGCCAGTTCACCCTGCCCAATTTTTCAGTAATTTTAAATCAAGATGTCTGGATAGTAGGCATCACTATTGCTATTGTTGCAAGTCTAGAAACTTTATTAAGTGTTGAGGCCACAGATAAGATTGATCCGGAAAAACGGATTACCCCAACCAATAGAGAGCTTTTTGCTCAAGGCACAGGAAATATCTTATCAGGACTGATTGGCGGTCTACCGGTAACTCAGGTTATTGTAAGAAGTACTGCAAATATCGCTTCAAATAATAAAACTAAAATGTCTGCCATTCTACATGGTTTCTTGCTATTAATTTCAATCATTTTAATTCCACGTCTGCTTAACCTTATCCCACTTGGTGTCCTTGCAGCGGTATTATTTGTAGTTGGATATAAATTAGCAAAACCCGCTCTATTTGTAGAAATGATTAGACTCGGCAAATCTCAATACGTTCCTTTTTTGATTACGGTATTTGGAATTGTTTTTGCAGATTTACTCATCGGAATAGGTATGGGTCTAATTTCCGGTCTTCTCACCGTATTATACAACAGTTATAGAAACTCGCACTTTTTACATATTAAAGATACTGATGGAGACAAGAAGCACATCAACATGACCCTGGCAGAAGAGGTTACCTTTTTTAACAAAGGAGCCATAATGAGAGAGCTCAAAAACATCAGCAATGATTCTTTTATTGAAATCGATATCACAAAAACAAAATCCTTGGATCATGATATTCTGGAAATATTAGATGATTATGCCTTTAAAGCTAAATCAAAAAATATAGATATCAAACTTGTTCATAAAAAAGGAGAAGTCCATAACCCGGATAGTTTTAAAGAATATTTTAAACAAATTAAAGAGGTAAAATAAGGAGTTTATGAGTAAAATAGATAAGATTATTTCAAAACAACAACAACAGGCCATGACGCCAAAAGGTGTTTTAGAGGACTTACTTGAAGGCAATAAAAGGTTTGTAGACAGTAACCTTGAAAAGCGCGATTACAGCTCTCAAGTGAGTGGTGCCAGAAAAGGGCAATACCCTAAGGCTATTGTTTTATCATGTGTAGATAGTCGTGTACCTGTAGAAACGATTTTTGATCAAGGTATCGGAGATATATTTGTGGCCAGGGTGGCCGGAAATTTTGTAAACATAGATATACTAGGAAGCATGGAATATGCCTGTAAAGTGGCTGGAAGTAAATTGGTTTTGGTTTTAGGACATGAAAAGTGCGGAGCCGTGAGTTCTGCATGCGATCATGTTGAGCTGGGCAATATCACATCTATGCTTCGTAACTTGAAACCAGCAGTAGATAGTGTTGAAACTGAAGGTAAACGCAACTCTAAAAATCCAGATTTTGTTCAGGCTGTGGTTGAAAAAAATGTTCTACTGAATATTGAAAGAATAAAAAGAGAAAGTCCAATTTTAAGAACACTTGAAGAGATGGATGAAATTATAATAGTTGGAGGTGTTTATGAATTAGAAACTGGAAAGATAAGAGTGCTACAACCTGACTTGGGTAATAAGATTTAAAAGCTTCTAAAACCTAAATGAATATAAATTATGGGTTCTTGATTATTTTTTAAAAGCAAAAATAATTTTATAAAACAATCTTCGTTCAACTTAATAGAAATTCCCTTTGTAAAATATCTTTAAGTGTACAGGACTTTAGAAACTTAACCGTCATATGTTTGAGTTCCATAAAGGCATGGCGTATACCGCATTGTTCTTCGAACTTGCACTCTTCACAGGGTTCGTAATAGTCATGGGTCACACAAGGCAAAAAGGCAATAGCCCCATCAAATAAACGCATCACCTCGGCGAGATTGATGTCTTCAGTTGATTTATTCAAGAAATAACCACCATGCCGGCCTCGCTTGCTGTCTAGTATTTTGGCGTCTTTTAAATCAAGGAGAATCCGCTCTAAAAACTTTTTTGGAATATGTTGCTTCGTTGAAATTTCACTGGACATCACAGGCGAATTATCATCCTGTTTAGCGATATAAATCAAAGCATTGATGGCGTATTTTGTTTTCTTAGACAGCATTTGCCAAAAATACTAAAGAAGAAGCTAGCATCAAAGCTTAGTTTTTCTTCTTTTTGGGGATCACAAAGTTGATGGGTAGTCCATAGAGAACACCAACAGTTTCACCATCTTGAATTCCAGGCGTCATTTTTGGAAGTTTTTTGACCACTCTTATGGCTTCATTTTCAATTTCAGTAGTTGCCCCTCGAGCCATAACATCTGCGACATTCCCTGCTTCATCTATTTTAAATTGAACCGCTACCCTACAGTCGCCAGAATCGAGGTTTTTAAACTTCTTGAGTTTAAAATTTTTACTCACGTGTTGACTTATAAAATCTGTCAAGCAATTTTTCATCTGTACAGGATTGTCTAAATATACCGCACAATCTTTGGGATAAGGCACTTGCTCTAATTTAGCAATTGGCACAGGCTTTTCTGTGGTATTGGTAGTGACTTCTTCGGTTTCCTGACTGAAAACGAGGCTTACCGACATTAAAAAAATAAAATGGATTAAAAAAAAGGAAATGGGTTTGAATTTCATGGTTAAAATTATTTGAGATTATTATGATATACTTAAATTTAAATGCAAAGCTTACAACGCCTAAAGACTCTACTCCCGTTTTAAGCTGCAAGAATTTAAGGCGTTACTCGGCTTCAAATTTTGAACGTTTTGAGTGGCTAAACATAAAAATTTAACCTTAACTTGAGTTTATTCAATTATAAAATTGATGGGTAAACCGTATAACACACTAACATTTTCATTGTCGACTTGACCTGGAATCATTTGCGGTAAACTTTGGATTACTCTTTTGGCTTCTTCTTCAAGTTTGGGATGTGAGCCTCTCGCTCTTATATTTACGACATGGCCGGAGTTATCAATTTTAAACTGTACACTTACGCGGTTTCTACCAGATAATCCAAGTTCTTTACCTAAACCTGTATCAAAATTTTTGTTGACGTGTTTTGAAATAAATGCAGATGTACATTTTTTTAATGCTTCGCCACTCAAGTCATTACAAGTATCAGGATG
>CAYMXD010000247.1:0-2192 GCA_964394095.1 uncultured Mesohalobacter sp.
ACTAAAGAATTGTATTGGTTTTTAGGATATGACTACCACGATGCCATGTATCTCAATAGCAGCTATGGGGGGATGTTTATACCTTGGGATAAATTAATTTTAAGTGCTAATAATTCAGTGTTTTATCCACATGAAATTGTGCATCTCTACGTAAATGAATTAGATTTAGATACGCACGATATAGTAAACGAAGGTATTGCAACATTTTTAGGTGGATCATTAGGCAACGACTATTCCTATCATGTTCAAAATTTGAAGAGCTACGTTAATCTTAAAAATATCAAGCTTACTGACTTTTTTATGAATAGAGAAAACTATAATAGGTTAGTGTCTAAGAATTCAAGTTTTCAATATTCGTTCGGTGCGTTTTTATCTCATCTTGCTTACCAAAATAATGGAAAAGAAGGCCTTATTAAACTGCTTAATTCCGGTAATTCTAGTGCTGAATTAAAGACAAGTTTAATTCGTCTTTTTAATGTGGAAGAAGCCAGTTTAGAAGATTATTTACAACAACAGTTAAGGGATTTTAAAAGTGTAAATGACATAATCTAAAAATTCACGATTTGGTTTAGGTGCTAAAGTCTGAAATTGCAAAACTTAAATCGTAAACCTCAGTTTTTGTTTTTTCATTTTTAATAATACCATAACCAGCTCTACTTCTGTAACCACCGGCACAATGGACTACGATGGGTTTGTCCTCTGGAATACCTTTAACGCTTTCTCTTAAATTATTTAGTGGGTGATGTATTGCATTTTCAAAGATTTTACCTTCAGCCACTTCACTGTGATTACGGACATCGACGATGGTGAAATTATCGGGGTTGGCCTTAAATGTCTTGATGTCTAGGGTTTTATTATTTTCATTGAAATTTCTTGCTAAAGTCATGACAGATATAATCTGATTTTCATAGCCAATTCTGGCAACACGGCTTAATATGTACTGATAATCTTCAATGCTATTTATGACTAAGTGAAATTTCTCATTTGGTTTGATGATGGCACCTAACCAAGTTTCGAATGTATCATTTTCATTTCTAGCCATGATATTTATACTGTTTGGTAAATGCTTCGACTTATCTTCAATTTCTCTTGTATCTACTATAAGATGATCGTTTTTAATAGTTGAAACATTTAGTTTTAAAGGAACTGACCATATACTTGACATAAAGTTTTCAGGACCTCTTTTATTCATATCTACATCAAAGCCAAAATAAGAAGGTATAAAAGGCTGATCGTTCAATAATTCTTCAATAAATTCTTCTTCCGTTTGGGGTTTGAAAGCCCAATTGCCTGTGCGTTCATTTCCAAGGGTACTTGACGAGGCATCGCTCATGTTTTTACCACATAAACTTCCGGCACCGTGGGCAGGATAAATCAATACATCATCTGTGAGTTTAGAAAATTTGTTTTGAATGGTTTGGTACATGTCTTTGGCTAAGGATTCTCGCGTAGCTTTCATATTTCCGGCATCTTCGCGTAAATCTGGTCGGCCAACATCGCCAATAAAAAGGGTGTCACCGGTAAATAAAGCTTTTTCTGAAGTTTCTTTATCTTTAGCATAAACACAAATACTGTCGGGAGAATGGCCAGGCGTATTGATGGCTGAAAAGTCTATCTTGTTTAATATAAGTTTATCGCCCTCATCAAAAGTTTGGTGAGGATATTCTGCACCAACATCTTTACTGACATATATTTTGGCACCGGTTTCTTTATAGATTTGATAGTGACTGCTGATAAAATCGGCATGCGGGTGTGTTTCAAAAACCGCCACGATTTTCGCATCATGTTTTTCAGCAAATTCATAATAAGGTTGAGGGTTTCTTGCAGGATCAACCAAAGCCACTTCTTTACCACTTACAATGGCGTAAGAATAATGCGCTAAAGCTTGATCTGTAAATTGTTTAATATGCATTTTATGTGTTTTATTATTTTGAAATTTGAGTTTTTAAATTATAGGGTCAAACTTGTTTTTTTAGATGGCCTATAATTCACCTAAATCATTTTGTAAATGTTTTATGACTTAACGAAAGAAAAGAAAGTGAAAGTTTATCTTTCACTTTCTATAACATTTAATACTATGAATTAAAACTGTTTTTTGGCGAGATACCAAGTTGTTTTTTCAACAGAATCATCAGCAATTCTATCTTCATAAGCTTTTAGAGTTTTTGGTGGTGGGACAATGGCTTTATCTC
>CAYMXD010000247.1:2202-4445 GCA_964394095.1 uncultured Mesohalobacter sp.
TCTTCCAATCTAAAGGACATGCTGCAGAATTTTCATCAGAAAATTGAAGGGCTTCCAAAGCTCTTAGTATTTCATCCATATTTCTGCCTACATTTAAAGGATAATACATGATGAGTCTAATTTTTTTGGATGGATCGATAAAAAATACTGCTCTTACCGCTGCTGTTTCGCTTTCATTGGGTTGCAGCATGCCGTATAGTTTAGATACTTTCATGTCGATGTCTGCAATGATAGGAAAGTCCATGTACACCCCTGTATTTTGTTTTACGCTATCTACCCAACCAATATGGGAATGAATAGAATCAATACTTAGACCTAAGAGTTCAGTATTTAAAGCTTCAAATTCCTTTTTACGTAATGCAAAACCACTCATTTCGGTTGTGCAAACCGGTGTGAAATCTGCCGGGTGCGAAAACATTACGGTCCATTTATCTTTAGCAAATTCAGACATTTTGATTTTACCTGTCGTTGTTAGGGCTTCAAAATCCGGTGCTTGATCACCAATTCTTGGCATTTGTGTTGGTTGTTCTAGGTTGTTTACTTCTTTTAAATTGTCCATAATTTTTTTGTTTTGTTATTATGGTACAAAAATAAGAAATAACTATTGTTTTTTAAGTAACAATAGTTACAATTGATAGTTAAAACACCCTTAAGTTAATGCCATGGGTGTTAATTTCTCTAAATTGCTGAATAAAAAAGGAGTTTTAAGCAGTGTGAAATTTCAAATTGGAATAATAGATTTGATATCGACTTTGAAAATGAATTATAATTTTATTCAATGTCTCAGGTATTTGAAATAAATTTATCTAATAGAAAGTTAAACTCTATTAAATGAACATAGTTTATTTTGATAAGGCTGATAATATAAAAGGCATACTTTAAAGTTCTATTTTGTAAATTCTTTGAACACAATATAAATCCCCATAATAAGTACAAACCATCCAAAGCCTTTTTTTAGTTTTTTACCATCTATGAAGTTATTGAGCCAAACACCAAAGAAAATTCCCACAACTGATATACCGGTGAAAATACTTAGAAAAGTCCAGTCTATATTAAGGTTTTGTATGTCTCCTAAAAAGCCAATAAGAGATTTAACGGCTATGATTAAAAGTGAAGTGGCAACTGCTTTTTTCATGGGCAGTTTGGCCAGTAAAACCAAAGCGGGTATAATCAAAAATCCGCCACCGGCGCCGACAATCCCTGTTAAAAATCCAACAACTATACCTTCAGTAATTATGAGGGGATAATTGTATTTTATGTTTTCATTTTCAGGGTTACTTTCGATGTTCTTTTTTTCTTTAATCATCGAATAGGACGTCAACAACATAATGAGGGCAAAGAATAGCATAATCCCTATGTTTTTGGTCACTTCAAAATCAGCGATAGTGAAAAGATGTTCAGGGATAGCTGGGATGACATATTTTCGCGTAACATACACCGCTACAAATGCCGGAATGGCAAAAACGGTGGCTGTTTTGAAATCGACAAGTTTTTTTTGCATATTTCGAAAAGCACCGACTAAACTTGCCGTACCAACAACAAACAGCGAATATGCTGTTGCCGTAACCGGATCTTCAGAAAGCAAATATACCAAGACAGGGACAGTAAGTATAGAACCGCCGCCGCCAATAAGCCCGAGGACAACGCCTATAACAAAAGCTCCAAAAAAACCAAATATTTCAATTAAACCCATATAACTTCAAAATTCAATTTGCTAAATTAATAAAGCAAACATTATTATAGAGCAACATAGGTTACATTGGTAAATTTTATAGTTGTGAGTTTGTGAGGTTATGAGGTTATGAGTTTAAAGTTTATGGGTTTAAAGTTTATGAGTATAAAGTTTATGAATATTAAAATCTGCGAACATCTGCGAAATCTGCGGGCGATTTTTATTGAGTTTATGGGTTTAAAGTTTATGGGTTTAAAGTTTATGAGTTTAAAGTTTATGAGTTTAAAGTTTATGGGTTTATGAGTTTAAAGTTTATGGGTTTAAAGTTTATGAGTTTAAAGTTTATGAATATTAAAATCTGCGAACATCTGCGAAATCTGCGGGCGATTTTTATTGAGTTTATGGGTTTAAAGTTTATGGGTTTAAAGTTTATGAGTTTAAAGTTTATGAGTTTAAAGTTTATGGGTTTATGAGTTTAAAGTTTATGGGTTTAAAGTTTATGAGTTTAAAGTTTATGAATATTAAAATCTGCGAACATCTGCGAAATCTGCGGGCGATTGTTATTGAGTTT
>CAYMXD010000248.1:0-4434 GCA_964394095.1 uncultured Mesohalobacter sp.
GCCCGATTGACTGCCAAAGGTATTTCCCGAATAGGTAGTCCACTAGAAGACATCAATACGGCCATAGAAAACGCAGGCCGACTTGAAGTTTATAAATTAGAAAAAAATGTTAGCATCGTCGCTACAATTGCCGGAGCAGCACCAATGATTGGATTTTTAGGAACGGTAATCGGTATGGTTTTAGCGTTTCACGAATTGGCCACCAGTAGCGGTCAAGCAGAGATGGGCTTACTGGCCGAAGGCATTTACACCGCCATGACCACGACCGTAGCAGGCTTGATTGTAGGGATTATAGCCTATATCGGTTATAACCACTTGGTGGTAAAGACCGATAAAGTTGTCCATCAGATGGAAACCACAGCAGTAGATTTCTTAGACCTCTTAAACGAACCGACCTGATATGAATTTGAGAGGAAGAAATAAAGTCAGTGCCACATTCAGCATGTCGTCTATGACAGACATCGTGTTTTTGCTGTTGATTTTCTTTATGTTAACATCACCGGTGATTACGCCAGAAGCTTTAGACTTAATTCTACCAAAAGCTAAAGGAAAAACCACCAACAAACATAACCTGTCTGTGAGCATAAACAAAGACTTAGAAATTTTTATAAATAAAGATAAAGTCAATGAAAGCAGTTTGGAACAACGTTTGATTAGCCTATTGAAAGACACGGAGAATCCGACGATTATTTTACGGGCTGAAGAAGGCGTACCGGTTGAAAAAGCCGTAAAAGTGATGGACATCGCCAACCGAAACCGTTTTAAAGTGGTGTTGGCAGTAAAACCGAATTAGTGTCAGGCTGCGCCTGCCTGTCGGCCTTTAGGCAGGCGCATTCTAAGCCTCGAGATGAAATTAACGTGAGCATTTCGACAAGCTCAATAAACACAGAGTCGAAGCCTACTTTAATTCGGTAACATAATTTATTAGACGTGAAATACAATAAAAATACAACAATAATAACTCAAGATTTAAAGTCCCCTTTGGGGATTTAGGGGCTTATGGCACTATTAAAAACCAAATACGAAAAGAAATCATTTATCATCACTACGGCTTTGTATGTGATGTTGATTCTATTGTTGTTATTCTTAGGTCTAAAATATTTTGATCCGCCAAAAGAGAAGGGAATCCTCGTCAATTTTGGGACGACCGAAATGGGACAAGGCAATACCCAACCCACAACCCCGGTAAAAACCTCGCCACAGCAAAACATCCCTGAACCCACGCCTCAAACACAAACTCAACCTACGAATACAGAAGTTAAAGAAGAAGTGGCAACTCAAGAGACGGAAGAAGCACCTGTCATTAAGGAAGAGAAAGAAGAAAAAGAAATAGAACCCGAAAAAAACGAACCCGAAAAAGAAGAACCCAAAGAAGAAGTTCCTGAAAAAGAAACTAAACCCGTAGACAAAGAACCCGAAGAAGTTCCCGAAAAAAAACCAGATCCCAAACCGGATAAAGCGGTGACCGATGCGATGGATAATTTATTAAATGGTCCAGAGAATGAAGGCGAAGCACAAAGCGGTGAAGGTGACGACCAAACCGCCGGTGATAAAGGTGACCCCGACGGTGACCCCAATGCCAAATCGTATTATGGCACGGGTAAAGGTTTAGATGGTGATGGTAATTACAGACTTGGAGGTCGAAAAGCACTCGACAAAACCAAATATACCCAAGACTGCAACGAATCCGGAACGGTAGTCGTAAAAATAGAAGTTGATAAAAACGGCAATGTTTTAAACGCTACGCCAGGTGCCCAGGGAACAACAAATTCTGCAAGTTGCCTTATGAAACCCGCAAAACGGGCGGCTATGGATACCAAATTCAACAAAGATAGTAACGCGCCTTCTCGACAGGTGGGCTATATTACTTACGTCTTTAAGTTATCAGATTAGATTGTAAATAAAATGATAAAGAAATATTGGTTTTCAACTTTATTAGCTTTTATTTTTGTTGTTTTCGCCTGCACATCAGATGATGATACTGTAATAGTTACAGTTAGCAATCCCATTGATGATGAGCCACCAGTAGTTGTTGAAGAATCAATTAAATACTTAGCTCTTGGCGATTCTTACACCATTGGTCAAGGGGTTGAAGAAGCAGAACGTTGGCCCAATCAGCTTGTAGTCGAATTAGAATCTAACGATTTTACTATTGAAAAATCAGAGATCATTGCCCAGACAGGCTGGAAGACCAGCGATCTTATCAATGCGGTTGAAGCTAATGATCCTCAGGATTTTAATTTGGTTTCCTTATTGATAGGCGTAAATAACCAATTTAATGGTCTTGATTTTGACATTTTTACCACAGAATTTAATGCCTTGGTTCAAAAGGCTATAGGCATTGCAGGAGGAACTGACCGCGTATTTGTGGTGTCTATTCCGGATTATGGCGTAACCCCTTTTGGCAATTCTTGGGGAGATCCGGAACAGATTGCTTCTGAACTCGATATGTATAACAATTATATGAGTGAAAGCTGCAGCGACTTAGGCATTCCATTCATCAATATCACGGAGATTTCAAGAACATTGGGCGATTCTGAGGGCGCTTTATCCGATGGATTACACCCCAGCGGATCGCAATATAGCCTTTGGGTAGAGGAGATTTTGCCGGTGGTGCTGGAGATGATATAGACATAATTTCCTTATATTTTTAAGTCTTAAAGGTTTCGAAAATATTAATCCGTAAAATTATTTAAACCCAAATTCTAAAACTTCAAAAAAGTAAAAACAAAGTTAATTTTGCGCTTGCAGAATTAAATTCAGTACGTTTAACCAATTTATGCAATAGTCTCCTGATTAATTCTTTAATAATTCTATAAAAAAGATAACCTTACATGAAGTCTGAAGTTGCAAACTTCGGACAGCGGTTATTTGATTTACTAGCGTAATAAAATATAACTAATGAAACAATTACAGTTTTTTGAACCCTCGCCAACGGCTTACGAAAAGATAGATTTAGACGAAACGCATTTTATAGAGGTCTATCGTCAAATCAAGACCTTTGCATTGAATAGGGAGAAATTTGACCACTTATGGAACGAGCATCCTGAAGACTTTCACGAAATTCTTATGCATGGCAAAAAAGTAAAAACGCCAAGATGGCAGCAAGCTTATGGTAAAAACTACGAATACACCGGCTCACGAAATGATGCTTTACCTCTCAACAGAATAGACCCAAAATATCTTCAATGGTGCCGGGAAAACATCGATGAACGTTTAAACGGCCTATTGATCAATTGGTACGAAGGCATGTCCAAACATTATATGGGTAAACACAGAGACTCGCCCAAAGGCTTGGTTAAAGGCAGTCCCATCGTCACCATTTCCCACGGTGAGGATCGGATTTTTAGAATGCGCCCCCACAAAGGCAAAGGCTATATGGATACAGAAGTCCGTAATGGCGATGTACTGGTTTTACCATGGGCCACCAATGAGAAGTTCACCCATGAAGTACCGCACTTCAAGACCTATAAAGGCAGAAGGATTTCTGTAACCTTAAGGGCTTTTATTTAAAAATAAACAATTACATACATCTGGCTCAGGCGGATATTTTAAGGCTCCCTTTCGTATGGACGGTAACTTGTCCCGATACTCGGGATTAAAATAACATCCGGTATTATTAAATTATTTCATACGATGAAAACTATTAATTGGCTTTGTACATGTAAACCTCTTAAATACATTATCCGGTTCGCGCTAATGATCTATTCCACAATAAATTTGGAGCTAAACGATTTATCACCATCGGTCAACTTGACGATATAGAGGCCGGATGAAAGAGTTTTAACATCAATCATAATAGTCTGTTGATCAGATTGTTTATGTTGTGTAATTATTTGCTGCCCTAATGCATTGCTTATTTCAATTTCTGCTTTACCGCTGAGGTTTGAAGCAGTTATGAACACATAATCTTCAGCAGGGTTGGGGTATAATTTGAAATCATGAAATGGATTTATAGTCGTTGTACTTAAAGTTGTATCAACAAAATTTAAACTGAAGCGGTTTTCAGCGGTGCTTTCAGGAATATTTTGGTCAACTGAAAAATCGTAAACAAAACTCTCGCTAAGCTCCGTTTGGATATCTAAATACTCGTCTTTTAGGAATACATTTAAATCCTCAGGTTTGTTTTCCATCATAAAAGTTAAGCTATAACTGGTTTCAGTATAATTAGTAATAGAAAAATTGATGTGGTGACCAGGATCGGGTAATGCTTGTTTGTCTATAGACCGCAATCCGTTATTGACCACAGCATAGTTTTCGTCAGGATTCCCTAGTTTTGTGGCGTCTTCATCGCTTCCTAAAGTTGTAAAATTGTCTGAAAATCGTAATCCAACCGCATCCAATTCTGAATTTCCATTTTGTAATTCTGAGGTATGATACAACCTGGAGTTGATGTAAAAGTGTGGATAGGCATTAAACACGGTCACTTGATTT
>CAYMXD010000249.1:0-4433 GCA_964394095.1 uncultured Mesohalobacter sp.
GTGGTTCTTTTTCTGCACTTAGGTCAATGGCTTTGGCATAACAACCCCCTTCAAAGTTAAAGACTGTATCTTCTGCGGTCCAGCCATGCTCATCATCACCAATCAATTTTCGGTTGGGATCTGCAGAAAGTGTGGTTTTTCCAGTCCCGGACAAGCCAAAGAAAATCGCCGTATCGCCATCCTCACCAACATTGGCTGAACAGTGCATCGGCAAAGTGTTTTTATTGACAGGCAAAATAAAGTTGAGGGCGGAAAAAATTCCCTTCTTGATTTCGCCGGTATAACCTGTACCACCTACGATAGCAACTTTTTTAGTAAAATTAAGTATGGCAAAATTCTCCTGTCGTGTCCCATCAACTTCGGGATCGGTTTTAAAACCGGGGGCATTAATGACTACCCACTCGGCATCAAAATCTTTAAGTTCATCTTTAGTAGGCTCGATAAACATATTGAAACAAAACATATTGCTCCAGGGCAATTCGTTGATATGCCGAATACCCATTTTATAGTTTTCATCGGCACAGGCAAAAACGTCTCTGGCATAAATTTCTTTTCCCGACAAATAAGCCGTTATTTTTTCATAGAGCTGGTCGAATTTGTCTGGATCAAAAGGTTTGTTGATATCACCCCACCAGATTTCATCCTTGGTAATCTCATCTTTCACAATAAATCTGTCCTGTGGTGAACGCCCGGTAAACTCGCCTGTATTGATGGCTAAAGCCCCGGAACTGGCCTCTTTACCCAGTCCTTTTTCAATAGTGATGTCATGTAATTCGTCCGGTGAACGTTGATAATTAATTTTGGCGTTTGTAATACCATAATTGTCTAACGAAATCGATGTAGTAGAGTTTTTTGAAGAATCCATAGTTTAATTTTGTTTCCAAGCAAAATTAAATAGATTCTAAAGCAAAAAGCGCTTTTACTCAACTTTTTTTTTGTTTTTTAACCAAAAACTAATCATAATTAATAGCCAGCTCAATATGAGTAAGGTACCTCCCAAAGGGGTTATTAAAGCAATGCTTGTAAAATCAAACACACTTAAATCATTAGTTGCCAGAAAGTAGATAGAACCTGAAAATAGTATGATGCCCATCGTAAGCATGGTGAAAATAACTTTAGTAAATTTTGAATTGGGTTTCAAGTTAAAGCCTAATACTATCATGAGGATGGCATGGTACATCTGATATTTTACACCGGTTTCAAAACTTCGTAAACTATCCGCACTAATAAGCTCCTCCAAAGCATGCGCTCCAAAAGCACCAATGATTACCGCAGTCATTCCAAAAAAGGCACCGAATACTTTAAGTTTTTGATTCATAATTTAAGCGTTGTTCAAGTATTTTTCTACATTCGTATCCTCAACAAAAATATACAAAATAAGCTTATTATATGCGAAACATACTCATCATTGGCGCCGGAAAATCAACATCATCACTGGTTAGATACTTAAGTGAACAATCTGTAACTGAAAACCTGGAAATCTCCATAGCTGACAAAGACCTGAAACAGGCCAAAAAAATTGCTGAAGTTTCAGACAAACTCCATCCCATAGAGCTGGATATTTTTAATAAGAACGACAGGGAATCTGCCGTCAAAACTGCTGATATTGTGATTTCTATGCTTCCGGCAAGGTTTCATATAGAAGTGGCCAAAGACTGTCTAAAATTTAACAAAAACATGGTGACAGCCTCTTATGTCTCTGAAGACATGCAGAAATTGGATGAAGAAGTAAAAGCTTCCGGGTTAACCTTTATGAACGAAATCGGTGTAGATCCCGGTATAGACCACATGAGCGCCATGCAAGTCATTGATCGCATAAAAAACAAAGGCGGAAAAGTCATCATGTTCGAATCCTTTACCGGCGGTTTGGTGGCACCGGAGAGCGATGATAATCTATGGCATTATAAATTTACCTGGAACCCCAGAAACGTGGTGGTTGCCGGACAAGGTGGTGCCGCGAAATTTATCCAGGAAGGCAAATACAAATACATTCCTTATCAACGCTTATTCAGAAGAACAGAATTTTTAAGAGTTCCGAAATTTGGCATGTTTGAAGGCATAGCCAACCGGGATTCTTTGAAATATAGAGAGATTTACGGTCTGCAAGGTATTCCAACCCTATACAGAGGAACCTTAAGACGCGTAGGATTTTCAAAGGCTTGGAACGTTTTTGTACAGCTTGGTCTTACCGATGACACTTACGTTTTAGACAATACCGAAGATATGAGCTATAGAGAATTTATCAATTCATTTTTGCCATATTCGCCCACAGATTCCGTTGAATTGAAATTAAGGCATAACCTCAAAATCGACCAAGACGATTTGATTTGGGAAAAACTGCTCGAACTTGACTTATTTAACCCCAATAAAAAAATAGGATTGAAAGATGCTACGCCTGCTCAAGCCCTTCAAAAAATATTAGAAGACAAATGGACGCTACAACCGGAAGATAAAGATATGATAGTGATGTATCATAAATTTGGCTATGAGTTGAATGGCGAAAAACACCAAATCGACTCTACCATGGTCAGTATTGGCGACAACCAGACTTACACGGCTATGGCTAAAACCGTTGGACTTCCGGTTGGTATAGCTGCTTTAAAAATTCTAAATGGCGACATCAACAGAAAAGGCGTTTTAAGACCCATTTACCCTGATGTTTACAAGCCTATTTTAAAAGATTTGGAAGCCTATGATATCCTCTTTAATGAGCAAGACGTGGAGTATTTGGGCTATAATGTGGAGGATGTGAAATAGAAGTTTTTTAAATCACGACACTCTAAAAAATATGTTTTGGGGCTTCCGCTGCTCCAAAGTCGCATCGGCAGGCTTTCGGCAGTCATCCCGCTCAATGCGGGGACTCCAACAATGCCTCAATCCCTAAGCCGGGGTGTTAATCCACAAAATTCATTCAAAAAGTACCCCGTTTTTTTGCGATTAACCGCCAATAAAACAAGAATTATTAAAATTAATGAACCTGCCCGTTGTCCGAAGATTCCTGCTGTACGAAGTTTGGAACTCCAGACTTCATGTAAGGTTATCTTTGTTATAAAATTATCAAAGAATTAATCAGGAGGACTTCTGCATAACTTGAATCTAAACGATCAATTCAAACACCCCTCACAAGTGCCCACCAAAAGAAATTCTGCCTTTTCTATGCTGTGCTTAGATAATTTGGGGATGGTCATTTCCATATCCAGGCATTCTGTTCTTCCGCATTCACTGCATTGAAAATGCGGGTGCACATCTGAATGTTGTTTTGATGTACAATCCTTGCATTTGGCATACCATTGTAAACCTTCTTCACCTTTAAAAGAATGCAGTATGCCATCATCTTCCAAACGTTCAAGAATGCGATAAACGGTGGTTTTGTTCATTTGGTCCTTCAACTTTTCAATCAAATCTACACTCGAAAATGCAGTCGTGTTTTGCTCAAAAAGCGCTAATATAGTCTTTACTGATTTTGTTTGTCTGATTACGCCCATAATGCAAATTTAGGTCTTATAAGTTGCAATACCAAGTTTAATATCTATATTTGCAACAATGTTGCAATAATAATATGATGATTCAAATACAAAACGCCGGTAAAAAATTTAAAGATCATCCTGCGCTTCAAAATACCACGCTTTAAAATAAAACTCATGGATAAAACTTTCATTTATTTACTCCTGATTCCGTTGCTTTTTACAGCCTGTAAAGACAAACAAAAAGAGACCTTGGCCAAGGCACAAAATCAGGAAGAAAAAACAATCTGTAAACTCCCGAGGGTCCTTGAAAGTTCGATTGCGCTTGGATTTCCAAAAGTTGAAGGCTTAGCGCCCTCTAAAGGAGAATTGAACATGACGGTTCTTTTTGTAGATTTTGAGGATGTACCGGCTACAAAACCAACCGATAGTATATTTGCCATTGTCAATCCCATTGCCTCAGATTTTTATAAAGAGATTTCTTATGGGCGTTTGAATATCAACCTAAATCCACATCACAAGTGGTTGCGGTTAAGCCAGCCTTCAGCGCATTATGGTGAAGGCATTTATGAATTTGAACCACATCGAAATTTTATTCAGGAAGCAATAGATTTGGCCGATGACGAGGTTGATTTCAGCCAAACGGATGTGGTTTTGGTCTTATCTAATCCAGAAGCTAAAGCCATAGACCGAGGGCCTACTTTTAAATCGAGAGATTCTGATTGGCAAATAAAGGCCGATGGTGCAAGTATATCAACCGCAATAACTTCAGGCTACGATTTAAACTATTGGGGCGGGCTTTGGCTGGCACATGAAACCGGACATACCTTCGGCTTGCCGGACCTTTATCATTTTGGCTCAGAGCGATGGAATCGATATGTGGGAACATTTGGCATTATGGGCACTCAGGCAGGAAACGCTCCGGGCTATTTCGCGTTTGAACGCTGGGTTTTGGGTTGGCTTGATGAC
>CAYMXD010000250.1:0-4422 GCA_964394095.1 uncultured Mesohalobacter sp.
TCCGGTGGACACCCATATACACCGCTTGATGTACCGCTGGAATTTATCTACCGGCAAAAATGTCAAAAAAACTGAAAAAGACGCCAAACGCTTATTTCCGCGAGATTTATGGAATAAACTACACCTTCAAATTATTTGGTATGGGCGTGAATACTCCCCGGCAAGAGGCTGGGATTTAGAAAAAGATATCATCACCAAAACGGTGGGCAGACGTTCTGTGATAAAAGCTTACCACAAAAAAAACACCCGAAGCTAATCCGGGTGCCAAAAATGAAAAAAAACTAATTAAACTAATTTTGAATACTTTCAAATTGAAGATTTTTATAATTAATGATCTTCAGAGATTTTGAATAGTTAAGAAGGAAATCTACACATTCCTTCGAAGGTTCAACTTTTTTTGCTCTTCTTTCAAGCGATGGATTTAAGTAAAGGTTTGTCATGTAAAATATTTTAATAACAAACGGTACTTATTTAAATTTATTGTATTAAAATTTATTTTTCAGTCAAAATAATATTTCTTTCGTCAATAATTTTTCTAAGATTTATTAATGCATATCGCATTCTACCTAAAGCTGTATTGATACTTACATCGGTTTTATAGGCAATTTCCTTAAAACTGTATTCATTATAAATTCTCATTTCCAAAACCTCTCTTTGGTCATCCGGTAATTCCACAAGCAATGATTTCACGTCAGATTCTATCTGATTTTTAATAATGCTGGATTCTGCATTTAAATCTTCATCTTTAATTACTGAAAATATATCAAAATCTGTTTTTGTATCAAATTTAGGCATACGGTTACTTTTTCTAAAATGATCTATAACCAGATTGTGTGCAATTCGCATCACCCAAGGCAGGAACTTACCTTCCTCATTGTATTTTCTTTTTTTTAATGTGTTGATGACTTTAATAAAAGTTTCTTGGAAAACATCTTCAGCTAAATCTCTATCTTGAATTTTAGATATAATAAATCCAAAAATTTTGTGTTTATGTCTATTAATAAGCTGAGATAAAGCCTTCTCGTTACCATTGATATAACTCTTAACGAGTTCAGCTTCTGAAATAGTTTTAGGTGTATGCATTACATTACTTTTTTATATTTTCTTAATAGAAAATTATTAAAATTTAATTATGGAGTAATGCTATGCTATAGGCGTTATATTAGATTGATTGCCAAATATATAATTTTATTGCAATTCCCAAAATTAAAATTTATTATTTAACATTTAACAATTGGCAATCCGTAAACCTTATAGTGGAATTCTATATTTGCAGTTTTAAGCCTATGACAAAAAAACAGACTCTCCTCAATCCTTTAGAAAACATCATCATTAAGGGCGCTAAAATGCACAACCTTAAGAATATTGATGTTGTGATTCCCAGAAATAAACTTGTGGTGATTACCGGCCTATCCGGTTCAGGAAAATCCAGCCTAGCCTTCGATACATTATACGCAGAAGGACAACGACGCTATGTCGAAAGCCTCTCTTCTTATGCCAGGCAGTTTATGGGAAAACTCAACAAACCCAAAGTTGATGATATCAAAGGTATTGCGCCTGCCATTGCTATAGAACAAAAAGTAAACAGCACTAACCCAAGATCTACGGTTGGTACGACTACTGAAGTTTATGACTATTTAAAATTACTTTTTGCAAGAATTGGTAAAACCTATTCCCCGGTTTCAAACCGAGAAGTCAAAAAAGACAGGGTTGCCGACGTCATTGATTTAGTGAAAACCTTAAAAGAAAAAACTAAGCTGCTTTTACTGGCTCCGATTCATATTGAAAAAAAGCGTAAAATAAAAGACAAGTTAGAAGTTCTACTTAAACAAGGCTACAGCCGGATTATGTTTAAAGACGATGTTATTAGACTTGAAGACGCACTAAATAAAAGAATTACAAGAAAAGATTTATTTCTAGTTGTTGATAGGATAGTTGTTAGGCAGGATGAAGATTTCTTTAATCGATTAGGAGATGCGGTAGAAAACGCCTTTTATGAAGGCAGAGGCTATATTTATTTACAGGAATTGGAATCAGATATAAGTTATAGCTTTAGCAATGCTTTTGAGTTGGATGGCATCAAGTTTTTAGAGCCAAATATTCATTTGTTTAGTTTTAATAATCCCTACGGGGCTTGCCCAAATTGTGAAGGTTATGGCGATGTTATAGGCTTGGACGAGGACCTCATCATCCCCAATACCGGGCTTAGTATATATGAAGACGCTGTTTTTCCCTGGAGAGGCGATTCTATGCGTTGGTACAGAGATCAGTTGGTAAAAAATGCCCATCACTTTGACTTTCCTATACATAAACCCTATCACAAATTATCTGAAGCACATAAAAGTCTTTTATGGGAAGGAAATGAATACTTTAAAGGTATAAATGACTTCTTTGAAAAACTTGAATCTAAATCCTACAAAATACAAAACAGGGTTTTGCTTTCACGCTACCGAGGAAAAACAACATGTAAAACCTGTAAAGGTAAACGGCTCAGGAAAGAGGCAAACTATGTCAAAATCGATGGAAAGAATATATCAGACTTAGTCGATTTACCTATTGAAAAAGTCTTGGATTTCTTTGAAAACTTAGACCTATCTGAGCATGACCAAACGGTATCTAAACGACTTCTCAAAGAGATTTGCTCTAGGCTTCAGTTCCTTATGGATGTTGGATTGACTTACCTAACGCTGAATAGAAAGTCCAACAGCCTATCAGGTGGCGAGTCTCAGCGTATCAACCTGGCCACTTCATTAGGAAGCAGCTTGGTAGGCTCAATGTATATTCTTGATGAGCCCTCAATAGGTTTACATTCCAGAGACAGTGAACGCCTTATTAAAGTCCTCAAAAATCTTCGAGATCTTGGTAATACCGTTATAGTTGTCGAACACGATGAGGACATTATGAAAGAAGCCGACCTTATCATTGATATAGGACCAGAAGCAGGTGTTAATGGTGGAGAAGTTGTGGCTTATGGAACTTACAGTGAAATTTGCAAATCTGAGGCTTTAACCGGCAAGTATCTTAACAACAGGTTACAAATAGAAATTCCTGCTAAACGCCGTGAAGTCAAAAAACAGATACACCTAAAAGGCGCCAGAGCGAACAACCTTAAAGATATTGACGTGAGCCTTCCTCTTAATATGCTCACACTCATTACAGGGATTTCGGGGAGTGGAAAGAGTACCTTAGTCAAAGACATTCTTTTTCCGGCATTAGGCAAAAAACTTGGTATCTATAAGAAAAAAGCCGGGCAATTTGACGGTTTGGAAGGAGATATTAATAGTCTTCAACATATAGAATATGTGGATCAGAATCCTATAGGAAGGTCATCACGCTCCAACCCCGTCACTTACCTGAAAGCTTATGACGACATTCGAAATCTTTTTGCGGATCAAAAGCTTTCAAAATTGAGGAAATTTAAGGCTAAACATTTTAGTTTTAATGTGGATGGCGGTCGATGCGAGAAATGTCAAGGTGAAGGCGAATTGACCATTGAAATGCAGTTTATGGCCGATGTTCACATTGAATGCGATGCCTGCCACGGCAAACGCTTTAAACCCGAAGTAATAGAGGTAAAATTTAAAGATAAAACCATAGATGATGTGCTGAATATGAGCGTAGAAGAAGCCATTGCTTTCTTTGAAGCACACGAGGAAGATAAGATTTGCAAAAAACTGAAACCCCTTCACGATGTGGGGCTAGACTATGTGGCGCTCGGCCAGAGCTCCTCTACCCTATCCGGTGGTGAGGCCCAACGGATAAAACTGGCTACATTTTTAAGTAAAAGTCAAAACATTCAAAAAACACTTTTTATTTTCGATGAACCTACAACAGGTTTACATTTTCACGACATTAAAAAACTATTGAAATCTTTTGAAGCTTTAATCCAAAAAGGGCACTCCGTCGTTGTCATAGAACACCATTTAGATATGATAAAATGTGCCGACTATATTATTGATCTCGGGCCAGAAGGCGGGGAAAAAGGAGGATACTTAGTCGCACAAGGAACACCAGAAGAGATTGCAAAGTCCAAAACTTCATTGACAGCAAAGTACTTGAAAGATAAGCTAGGATCTTTTTAAAAGAAAAATATTATGAACTTCAATCAAAATTAAAACCTCAGTTGTCACAGCGCAAAACAAAACCAACCCTGTCATTCCGCAAAACAGAACCAACCTTGTCATTCCGCAAAACATAACCAACCTTGTCATTCCGCAAAACAAAACCAACCTTGTCATTCCGCAAAACAGAACCAACCTTGTCATTCCGCAAAAATTTCATGAGAAATTTTATGCGGAATCCTGGGTTTGCAACTCAAGCCGTCTTTATAAAACGTTTTCAGTTGAATACACCAAGATTCCGCATCACGCTTCGCTTGTGCGGAATGACAGGTGTGATGGACTTTGTTTATTCCGCATCACG
>CAYMXD010000251.1:0-4364 GCA_964394095.1 uncultured Mesohalobacter sp.
ATTTGATTACCGGTACAACTACTTCGCAAACCGTGCCCAGAACACCTTTAACCGTTTTGAAATTGGCAGCACATCCTTAGAATACTGGAAAGAAGGCAGTGCATGGTCGTTTCAACTCGGGATAGACAATTTGTTTGATGTCCAGTTTAAGCAACAAAATTCAGTCAACAATTTCCTTGCCAGCGATCGCAGTATTTTTATTCAACCCAGAACTGTAGTTTTGAGTGTCATTTATAAGTTGTAGCGAAGCGGAAATCCCGCCCTTGCGGGGCTGTAGCGAAGTGGAAACCCCGCCAATGCGGGGATACTGGTTTCAAGTTATAAAGTGTCAAGTTTTAAAGTTATACTTTGTGGCTCTTTTTATAGAAACAATATGTCCCGAATCTGTTCGCTATCAGGCTAAATGAGTCGAATTGGTGTTTCATCATAATTCGTAATGCGAAACTTGCAAGCTCGCCACAGGGCATGTAATGCTAAAAGTTTAATAATCTAGCTTAGCTTTAATATCCCAGCTGTGCGAAGTTTGCAACTTCGCACTCATGCATTTTAAACCTAAAAGTTTAATGATTTTACAGCGCCTCAAGCTCTGCTTTAATATCTTTGAGCGTACCCTGACCTTTATCTTTATTATACCACTTCTGCAAATCTTCTTTAAATTCCGGCGTTAATTTTCCATGTGTTGTTTTATAGTCATCGACTAAAGCTGTGGCTTCAATTGGGCGTGGTCCCCAGGTAAACAAAACCTTCAAATCCTCATCTAGGGCGATGAGTTTGGGAATAGATTTTCCGCCATTGGTAAGGAAATTTCCCATTAATTCGTCATTATCGTCTCTTAACACAATTTTCAAATCTATTTCTGCTGAAGCTTCCGCAATCTTATTGAGGATTGGTAGCGCATGAGCAGCATCACCGCACCACCCTTCAGAAATTGTTAGAAAAGTGAGCGGCTTAGACCAGTTTTGAAAAAAAGTTTTATCACTCTCAGACATTTTAAAGGTTTTGTCCCATCGCTTCATTCGTCTTTCCGAAAGTTTGGAATAATTCAGCATATCTTCGTTTTGTGTATGTCCTGTAGATTTACCCTCAGCCATCAACTCACGAACTAAAGATATGTAAGTATTGTAACTCATCCCCTTGTCAACAGCTTCACTAAGCATGTCTTTCAAATTAATTTCATCTATCATAAAGCATCTTTTTAAAGTTTAAAGTGCAAAATTATTGAAATGCAATGGAACTAAGTATGATTTATATCAGGATTAACCCCGGTTTAGGATTTAGCAGATAGGGTTTAAGCTTTAAAACAAAAAAACCCCAACAAGTTAGTTGGGGTTCAGGTCATTAAATTTTGAAATATATTCTACAACTCATCAGAGACGTAGATATTTTCATTGGTATAGGTTTTTACGTTAGCGATATCATTCTTATTAAAGTCAACTTCAATAAGTTTATCTTGTCTCCAGAAAAACCACTTACCGGTTTTATTACCCTTGTGATAAAAGGCCACAGCATTTTTCTTGCCATCTTTGTCATAAGATACCCATTGACCGTGAAGTTTACCATTTTTGTAGGTGCCTTCCTGTTCTATGACACCATTATCGTAATAAAAAATTCCTTTTACTAAATCGCCTTGTTTGACATATTCAACATTCGCTTTTTCTTGTGCAAAGAGAATACCACCAAAAAGACAGGCTGCTATAATCATCATTGTTCTCATCGTCTTATCTTTTAAAGTTAGAGTACAAATATACAACATATTTACTTCCAATTTACATTTACATAACATTAATTTTACATTAAAACTATAAAAACCTGATTTTTATCAGTTTATGTATTAGTTTAAAGTTAAGACTTGGATGAGATTTAGTCTGTTTTAAAGTGAAAACAGATAAATACAGTTTATTTTGTATAATTGGTTTACCTATTTCATTCCCTTTCAAGGATAAATTAAATTGCAGTATTCAAGGATTGTCTTCATAGCTTTAAAAAACAATCAACATGTATTAATGCCTTGTTTTTTATACCGCTGTTTGCTTTTTTGAAAGTATTTTGTTCTTCCTAAACCTTCAATTAAAGTTTACTCATGGAATAATAAGGATAAACCTAAAATAATATTTGATTTTAGACATGGAATAAAGCAATATCACCGTTTTATGACAAAGCACAATGTTGTTTGGTGTTTTTTTAGTAAAATTGAAGATTCAAAAAATAGAATCCATGCAAAAATTGAAATGTATACTTATATCTTTTATCATTTGTTCAAATCTCAGTGCACAAAACCAAGAGATAACACTGAAAGAAATTTGGTCTGGTGCGTTTTCTCAGGAGCGTTTGCAATCACTTCAATCTTTAAATGACGGGCAGTCTTATATCGTCCAAGACTATGACCGAGCCAAAGGAGAAATGCGAGTCGATATTTTTGATTATAAAACCGGTGACAAAACTGGCGAGCTTCTAAACAGCGGTAAAATTGAAGGACTGAATTTCTTTCAAACTTTTAGTTTGAGTGAAGATGAACAAAAAGTCATTTTAGGGGTTCAGGTCGAACCTATTTTTAGGCGATCTGTTCAGGGCCAATATTACGTCTATGATTTACAATCTAAAGCATTAACTGAAATTGATGCTGAAAAAATACAAGAACCCCATTTTTCTCCAGATAATACTAAGGTGGCTTACGTGAAAAACAATAATATTTTTATTAAGGATTTAGCCAACAACTCAAGCCTTCAGGTCACCACCGATGGCGACAAAAATAAAATCATCAACGGCCTTACCGACTGGGTTTATGAAGAGGAATTTGCTTTTGTAAAGGCTTTTGAATGGAGTGCAGACGGAGAATATTTGGCTTACCTCAAATTTGACGAGTCTGAAGTCCCCGAGTTTTCTATGGATGTTTATGGCACATATGGCAATGATTTGTATCCAAAGCAAGACGTTTTTAAATACCCAAAAGCCGGTGAGAAAAATGCCAAAGTTTCGCTTCATATGTATAATTTAAGTGAGGGGAAATCCACTGAAGTAGAATTAGGTGGCTATCATTATATTCCCCGATTGAAATGGAGTCAAAAAAACAACTTACTTAGTGTACAAACCACAAACCGAAAACAAAACATTTTAAAATTGCACTTGGTTGACACAGAAGACTTAGCTGTCAATACCATACTTACTGAAACTGATGAGGCCTACGTTGATGTTACTGATAATCTGACATTTCTGGAGGATAACAGCTTTATCTGGACCAGCGAGAAAGACGGCTGGAACCACATCTACCATTACAAAGAAAACGGAAAACTGATCGATCAAGTGACCAAAGGCAATTGGGAAGTCAACAATTTCTACTGCTATAATTCAAAAGCCAATCGCATTTACTACCAAAGCACAGAAACCGGCAGCGTTAACCGAGCGGTGTACAGCATAAAAATCAACGGAAAATCTAAAACAGCTCTCGCTGAAGATATCGGAACAAATTCAGCCGATTTCAGTGCAGACTTCAGTTATTTTATCAACACGTTTAGTAATGTAGAAACACCAAATCGTTTTACACTTCATGAGGCTAAAAACGGCAAATTGGTCAGAAAAATTAAGGACAATCAAAAGCTTTTAGACAAATTAGAGGCTTACAATTTATCCAAAAAAGAACTCAGTACCATCGAAATTAATGGTAATGAACTCAACATGTGGATGATAAAGCCTAAAGATTTTGATTCGTCAAAAGCCTATCCGTTATTGATGTATCAATATTCCGGTCCGGGCTCGCAATCGGTGTCCAACAGCTTTTTCGGCACGAATGATTATTGGTATCAAATGCTTGCCGACAAAGGTTATATCATAGCCTGTGTCGATGGACGCGGCACGGGCTATAAAGGCAGAGATTTCAAAAAAATGACCCAATTGGAGTTAGGAAAATACGAATTGGAAGACCAAGTCGCTGCTGCTCAAAAACTTGCACTCGAATCTTATATAGACGCCGATAGAATTGGCATTTGGGGTTGGAGTTACGGCGGGTTTATGTCGTCTAATGCCATTTTTCAAGCCAATGATGTGTTCAGCTTTGCCATTGCTGTTGCCCCCGTGACCAGCTGGCGGTTTTACGACACCATCTACACCGAACGCTATATGACGACGCCTCAAGACAATGCGTCCGGCTACGATGACAATTCACCGATAACCCACGTTGATAAATTTGAAAAAGGCGATTATCTGCTCATTCACGGCAGTGCCGATGATAACGTGCATGTGCAAAATACCATGCAACTCATAGAAGCTTTAGTGCAAGCCAATAAAAAATTCGACTGGCGCATTTACCCAGATAAAAACCATGGGATTTACGGTGGAAACACCAGATTGCATTTGTATAATGTGATAAC
>CAYMXD010000252.1:0-4358 GCA_964394095.1 uncultured Mesohalobacter sp.
AAGCTGACTAAAAATAGTACAATTAGCTTTTTTGAGATAATCTGGCTTTATTTCAATTGTCGATCAAAATAATAGCGATTTAATATTTTGTTGCTTGTAATTAATGTAAAAAAATGAAGTGCTGATTTCTGGTATTCAGTAATTATGATGTTATCATCATTGCCTAAAGCTATATGATGTACTTTGTGATTATACAAGAAAAGTATTACAGGAACACCTAATGGCAAAAAATTATGTTCATACCTGAATGCACCATTTTTTATTTTACCTTTTATAATTTTAGAATAAGTTTTGGAATCTATCTCGTAGGAAATTTGTAAAGTATTATCGTCTAAAAATATAAAATCTACTTTCTCTAGACCTGATGCTTGCTTTAAATCAAATATTTCTGTTAACAACTTAAAATTTCCGTTGGTTCTGTAAGGATCTACAAAATAAGTGCCGTCCATATAACTGGCCTGTCCTTTATATAAGTAAACCTCTGGATCGCCTATAGTCTTGCTGACACTTTTACAAGAGCTAAAGCCTAACAAGATAAATAGACTTAGACCCAAAAATAAAATCTGAGTTTTATCACATCTGTTGTTGTAGAGTTTTAAGTTCATCTATATAAGTTCTTTCATTAGATAATCGCGGTATTTTATGTTGACCGCCTAATTTTTGATTTGATTTTAGCCAGTGGTAAAACAACCCGGGTTTGGCAGAATGGAGAATAAGCATATTAAGCGTCAAATTATTACTTCGTTTGGCGTCGTAGTCTGAATTTAAAGCTCTTAAGTTGTTATCCAAAGATTGTCTAAATTCATCTAAAGACGCTGGCGGAGATTTAAATTCGATAATCCACTCGTGAGCTCCTTTTTCCTTGCCTTCCATAAAAACTGGTCCTGCGGTGTAATCTATAATTTCAACATCGTGTTCAATCGCAGATTGTTTTAAAGCGTTTTCAGCATTTTCTATGATTAATTCCTCACCAAAAACATTAATATGGTGTTTTGTTCGCCCAGTCACTTTTATCCGATAAGGGTTTATTGAAGTAAATCTAAGGGTATCTCCAATTTTTTAGCGCCATAAACCGGAATTGGTGGTAATAAGCATGGCATAATTTTTCCCTACTTCAACCTCATCAAGACCTACAGCTTTTTCTTTTTCATTACCGTAAACGTCCATTGGAATGAATTCAAAGAATATGCCATAATTTAGCATTAAAAGTAAATCTTTATGATTATTGCGGTCTTGGGCAGCAAAAAACCCTTCAGAAGCATTGTAAATTTCAAAGTATTTGAAATTATCATCCGGAATAATTTTCTGATACTGGTTCAAATAAGGATCAAAACTCACACCACCATGAAAATAGACTTCCAAGTCGGGCCAGATGTCTTTAATGTGCGTTGCACCTGTTGTCTTTAATATTTCATTCAGCAAAACCAGCATCCATGAGGGTACTCCTGCCAGGCTAGTGACGTTTTGATTGATTGTTTCTTCTATTATGGCCGGCATCTTTTGTTCCCAGTCGCCTATAAGTGAGACCTGATTACTGGGGGTGCTAGAAAAACTGGCCCAAAGCGGCATGTTCTCTATGAGTAATGCCGATAAATCCCCAAAAGAAGTCCCGTTGTTTTGGTATATTTCTTTGCTTCCTCCTAGTCTTAGCCCTTTTCCCGTGAAAAGTTTAGAGTTTTCATTGTTATTGAGATACATACATAACAAATCCTTACTGGCGGCATAATGATTCTCTTCTAAAGCCTCTTGACTTAAAGGAATAAATTTACTTTTAGCATTGGTAGTTCCACTGGATTTAGCGAACATTTTTATGGGTGTTGGCCAAAAAATATTATCAACCCCTCTTCTACTCTGTTCAATTTTGTCATAAATGTCTTCATAACTTACAATAGGCAGACGTTCATTAAATTCCTTATAAGTTTTAATGGATTTAAAATCGAAGGTTTTGCCGTATTCTGTATCTTTGGCTTTGTTTATCAGTTGAAATAATAATTCATTTTGAACCTCATTAGGGTATTTCACAAACAATTCCATTTGATGAATACGTTTTTTTAAAAACCATGAGGCTACATTGTGAATAATCTGAATGGGCATTGAATAAAATTTGAAAAGTAAAAATATTAAAAATATGCAATATACAGGTGTTTTAAAAAAAATGAGCACAGAATTTCACGAACCTGTTCAGTATTTCCTGAACTTTGAAAATAGTTTTGTGATTATGAACCAGTTGATTCATAAAAATATATGTATTGATTTCAAAACATTTGAATGTCTTAAATGTCATAAAGACAAAAAAATATTTAGACAAGGCTATTGTTACGACTGTTTTAATGAAGCTCCGGAGGTTGGTGACTGGGTTATGAAACCTGAACTAAGCAAAGCTCATCTCGATGAAGAGGATAGAGATTTAGACTTTGAGAAAAACGTCCAACTCAAGCCACATATTGTTTATCTCTCCAATACAGGAAGCGTGAAAGTTGGGGTGACTAGAAAATCTCAAGTACCCTACAGATGGATAGATCAAGGCGCTCACGAAGCAATTGTCATGTTGGAAACACCCAACCGTTATTTAGCTGGTGTGGCAGAAATTGCGCTTAAAAATCATGTTTCTGACAAAACCAAATGGAGAAGCATGCTAAAAAATGAGATAGAAGATTTGGATCTAAAAGAAATTAAGAACAACTTAAAAGAACATCTACCCGAAGAAGTAAAAGACTATTTTCAGGAAAATGAAAATGAGTGGAACATTAGTTTTCCTGTTGAAGAATACCCTACAAAACTTAAAAGCTTAAACCTTACAAAAACCAAAAGCTACGAAGGTAAGTTAATTGGAATTAAAGGACAATACCTCATTTTTCAAGACAATACGGTTTTTAACATAAGAAGCCATGGTGGTTTTGTTGTAGATTTAAGTATTGGGTAAAAAAAACAGCCTCAAAACGAAAAGTCTTGGGCTGCATATTTTATATAATTTGAACTTTACTTATTTTTATTCGTCCAATAGAGCAAAAAATTTATCGAGGTTAGGCATAATAACTATTTGCGTTCTTCTGTTTTTTGCCATGTTTTCTTTGCTGTTATTAGGGACTAAAGGATCGTAACTAGACCTGGCAGATACAATAAGCTGTGCTGACGGGACATTAAATTTATCTTCCAATCGTCTAACGATAGCAGCGCTTCTTCTCGAACTCAAATCCCAATTGTCGATAATATAACTTTCGCTTTTTATAGTTCTGTTATCCGTGTGTCCTTCTACCATAATTTCTAAAGAAGGTTCTGCTTTGGCAATATCTGCAATTTTTTGAAGAATATCGTCTGCACTACTGCCTACACTAAAACTACTGTCTCTAAATAAAAGTTTATCGTCAATATTAATTTTAACATAGGTATCTGCAATCGACAGTTTTAAATCATCTGTTTGAGCTCCCATTTTTTTTGAAATGTTGTAAGCTATAGCAATGTTTAAAGAGTCTTTTAATGTCGTAGCTTCTGCTAAAGCAGATTCCGGGACTTTTTTAAGCGTTTCTCTCATGGTCTGTTTGTTTTGCTCAGACATCACAACGCCTCCCTGATTTACCATCATTCCTTTGTTTTCTTCGTTGAGTGATGCTATTTTATTATTGTATCGTGCAACTCGAAGTTCGATTTCATTCATTTTAGCTTCGAGTTTTTCTTTTTCAAGCTGAGTTTTTTGAAGTTTACCGCGTGTATCTTCATATTGAGATTCCATAGCGACATACTTTTTCTTGGACACACAGCTCATAAATAAAATAAAGGAGAGGCTTGTAAGTAATAGGTGTTTTGAATTCATCATATATAAATTTGTTTCTTTGATTTAAAAATCATCTTAAAGCTTAACTATTAAGTGTGTTGGCTTATTGTAAACTAGGCTAGTAAGTTTAAGAGCGGAATAAAAACTGCTCATAGATGTTGTTCTTTAGGTATATGAAAAACAAAAAGCCAATATTAAATTGGCTTGTAAATAAATATGAAGTAAGAATAATAGTTTATTAAAATTCCTCTTTTTCTTTAAGAGACTGAACGTACTGTGCTTTTTTTATCTGTTGTCTTCTTTCAACAGAAGGCTTTGTAAATTCTTTTTTGTCTCTCAAGTTTTGCAAAACTTGAGTATCTCTAAATTTACGCTTTAAACGCTTTAAAGCTCTGTCTATTTTTTCGCCGTCTTTAACTTTTATTATTAACATATAAGTATACTAAAATTTTCGAGTTGCAAATATAATAAATATATCAAACTACAATACTAATTTAAATTATTTTTTTTCTACTATCGGCTATATTCAAAGGCTACAATAGTTAATTTAAAAAAAAAGATTTGATTATTAAACTAACAATCGTTA
>CAYMXD010000253.1:0-4344 GCA_964394095.1 uncultured Mesohalobacter sp.
GTTTTCAACTTCGCACTCAATCAATATTAATCGGATATAGTATTTTAGTTTATCATCTTGGCAACAAGCTGTGAAACGAAAAAGCAAAGAAAAAAATGTTTAAAAATCAAAACCCGATAGTTTGATAAAATCAGGGACTATCGGGAATAAGATTGTACAAAGATAATTAATATATTTGTATTTGCCAAAAGACAATTAATGAGGTATTATAAGTTTGCTGAAATTTTATCACCAGCGAGAATGAGTCGTTACTTAAGGGCTGCCAATGGAGATACGAGAAAAGCAATGACGATGTATCGATTAAATTTAAAATTATCTCAAGAGTTTTTTACTGTTATTAGTTGCTTTGAAATTGCACTTAGAAACAGAATAGACAAACGATGTATAAACAACTTTGGAGATGATTGGTTAAGGGCTGGTGCTCGGGCCAATGGAATATTTGACAATCCAAATACGGTATTAACAAAACGAAATATAAATGATGCGGTAAAAAAATTAGGTACCTCTTATTCACACAACAAGTTGGTTGCTGAATTAGGATTTGGGTTTTGGAGATATTTATTTGCTCAAAGACAATATAATGCAACAGGTAAAATTTTACTTCAAATTTTTCCATCTAAACCAACAAGTACACCTAATATTCAATACAATCAGAATTATGTTTTTAATCAATTAGCTAAAATCAATAAATTTAGAAACAGAATTGCTCATCACGAACCAATATGTTTTATCAATACTCAAACTGTAAAAGATTCGACTAACGCACGACAGAATTATGGGATTATTTTGCAATTATTTCAATGGATGAATATTAATGAATCTGAATTATTGTATGGGATAGACCATATTAACCGATATTGTACCCAACTTGATAATCTATGAATTATAGCCAGCTGTTAGCTATACTAAGTTTCCAACTTCGTAATATTTTCATATGGTTAAGCCTGTTTTTTACCCCTCAAAAAAGTAAACCTAACTTCAAAAAATTATTCGACCCGCTTCGGGGTCGTGATTCATATTAGGATGCATTTACTATAAATATTTGACCCTTTTAGGGTCAATCCTGTTAACTCTAAATATTTATTTAAGGCTAAAACCGTGTCATTGAATAGTTCCAAAATGCCTGCATGCCATATTGCAATTCATATAACTTTATTGATTTGGGATTTTATCAAAAAAGAAATATTTAACCAAATGTGCAATGCGTAGTTTTCAACTTCGCACTCAATCAATATTAATCGGATATAGTATTTTAGTTTATCAGTTTAAACAATCTTTTTATAGGTATACTTGTAGCAAATTAACATGAAACAGAACGCCCAAACAGCTATGAAATTTCAACCTATTATAAGTTCATATCAAAATAAGACAGACTATCATAACATTGATTTATCAAAAGATACTTTAATGAAACGTCAAGTTGATGCCTCAAGCCCAGAGTCTTTAACTTCATACCTTGATAAAACAAAATCTCAAACCGGTGCCAAAGTCCTCTATGGCGGCTATCTTGAAAGGCGATCCTTGTACGATGAAAAATCACTATTTCAAAAATTTAACCAACAACGCAACATTCACCTTGGTGTCGATTTTTGGGCAGATGCCGGCGAAAATATACTTTGCCCCATTATTGGGGAGATTCATAGTTTTGCTGACAATACAGGTTTTGGGAATTACGGCCCTTGTATCATTCTAAAGCATCAAAACAATAAAGATGTCTTTTACACCCTTTACGGGCATTTGAGCCGCAAAAGCCTTAACAGTATTAAAGTTGGTCAGTCAGTAAAGCAGCATCAAGTGTTTTGCAGCTTGGGAACTGCTGAAGAAAACGGAGGCTATGTGCCGCATTTACACTTTCAAATCATCAAAGATATTCAGGATTATACCGGCGATTATCCGGGAGTTTGCAATCAAGCTTATTTAGAATTCTATAAAAATAACACTATAAATCCAATTGATTTTTTAGACTTGTTAATTTAGAGTTGTACTTGGTGAAGATTTTCTATTTTTGTGCAACTTAAAATTAAACAGTGAAACTCAATATTCAAAATGAAACCGCGCCTTTAAAAAAGGTCATATTAGGACGTGCAGACAGCAACGGTCCAACACCAACAATAGAAGAGGCTTACGACCCTAAATCTATTGAACACATCAAAAATGGTACCTATCCTATTGAAAAAGATAAAGTCAAAGAAATGGATGAAGTCCTTAAAGTTTTTGAGAAATACAATGTGGATGTGTACCGCCCGGAATTGATAAGAGATTATAATCAAATTTTTGCTCGAGATATCTGTTTTGTCATTGAAGATAAAATTATAAAATCGAATATTCTACCCAATCGGGATAAGGAAATTGAAGCTATTCGTTATATTTTAGATCAAATTCCACAAGATAAATTAATCAAACTACCTGAAAAAGCCCATATGGAAGGCGGAGATGTGATGCCTCATCATGAATATATTTTTGTAGGTACATATCGGGGTGAAGATTATGCAGACTACATCACAGCCCGAACCAATATGGAAGCTGTTGAGGAGATTCAAAAGCAATTTCCGCATAAAATCGTTAAATCGTTTAATCTTAGAAAATGCAATACCGACCCAAAAGCCAATGCTTTACATTTAGATTGTTGTTTCCAACCGGTTGGGGATAAGTACGCAATTTTACATAAAAATGGATTTTTGGAGGAAAAAGAGTATCAATGGTTAGTTGATTTTTTTGGAAAAGAATATATTTTTGAAATTTCCGCCGATGAGATGTACGAGATGAACTCTAACATTTTCTCTATATCTGAAAATGTTGTCATTTCCGATGCTTCATTTAAAAGATTGAATACATGGCTGAGGGATAGAGGTATCACCGTGGAAGAAGTCCATTACCGAGAAATTGCCAAACAGGAAGGCTTGTTGAGATGTTCTACAATGCCTTTAGAAAGAGAAAAGATAAAATCATGAAACAGTCAACTTCACATATTTTAATGATCAGACCTGTTGATTTTCAGCTAAATAAAGAAACAGCAGTCAACAATTTTTTTCAGAGAGAATTAGAATTATCTGCAGAGGAGGTTAATCAAAAAGCCCAAAAAGAATTTGACGATTTTGTCAAAGTCTTAAGAGAAGCCAACATCAACGTCTATGTGTTTGATGATTTAGCAGAAAATAAAGCACCGGATTCTATTTTTCCCAACAACTGGGTGTCTTTTCATGAAAATGGAAATTTAGCCCTGTATCCCATGTTTGCTGAAAGCAGACGCCGGGAAAGACGAATGGATGTTTTAGAACAACTTGAACAAAAAGGTTTTATCTTTAAGGAAGTTTATGATTATACCTCAGCAGAACAGGAAGGTGTATTTCTGGAAGGTACAGGCAGTTTGATATTAGACAGGCCTAATAAAAAAGCCTATTGTGCTCTATCTCCAAGAGCAGATGAAGATTTATTGATTGAGTTTTGTGAGGATTTTGAATATATGCCAATTGCCTTCTACGCCAAGCAGACCTTAGGCGGTAAGCGCCTGCCAATCTACCATACTAATGTCATGATGTGCCTAACTGAAAAACTGGCTATTGTCTGTTTTGATAGCATTGATGATAAAAAGGAACAGAAATTGGTAACTAACAGCTTAAAGCACGATGCTAAAACAATCATTAATATTACTGAAGATCAGATGAATAATTTTGCGGGTAATATGCTTCAGGTTGATTCCGTTCACGGAGATTCTTATTTGGTGATGAGTACAAGTGCCTTCAATAGTCTTACAGCTGCCCAAAAACAAACTATAGAATCTCATCTCAAAATCTTGCACAGTCCTTTGGATACCATTGAAACTTTAGGTGGAGGTAGTGCGCGTTGTATGATGGCAGAAATATTTAATCCTAAAAAGAATAATTAAATAAATATGCTTAACCGGATGTTTCCCCATTTTCAACTTCAACTTATGTTCTTATAGAAGTTTTTAGTGCTAAAAGCATTTGAAAGTATTAAAATGCTTAAACTAAATTATACGACCCATTCCGGGGCTATAAATAATGCTTTGGTTTTTTACAATAGCTATATATGGCTTTCAGCTTTAACTCTATGCGCTTCAAAGCTTGCAATCATGGGCATATGATGAGGTTGTAAAGTAATAAACTACGCACAGCTGATCCAATAATCGATTGACCCTGAAGGGGTCATATATTTATAGTAAATACGACCTCACGCCACTTACGACCCCGAAGGGTGTCGAATAATTTTTTGAATTAGAATTTACTTTTGAGCGTAAAAAATAGGGCTATCGAAATTAAACAGGTAATATTTTATAAACCTCGTAAAATTTAAATATCTAAAAATTTGAATTTTATTTTGGGG
>CAYMXD010000254.1:0-4342 GCA_964394095.1 uncultured Mesohalobacter sp.
CGGCTTAGAAAACAATATCTACTTTCAAATAGCCTTGATCATGCTGCTTGGGTTATTGGCTAAAAACGCTATTTTAATCGTAGAATTCGCCATACAACGCCGGCAGGAAGGCATGAGTTTATTCGATGCAGCTTTGGATGCAGCCAGGGTGAGATTGCGACCAATATTGATGACGTCTTTTGCATTTATCTTAGGTTTATTGCCACTTGTTTTAGCGACCGGCGTAGGGGCAAAAGGAAACAATTCAATTGGAACCGGGGCTGCCGGTGGTTTGTTGGTGGGCACGGTGATTGGTGTTTTTGTGATTCCCGTCTTGTTTGTCGTGTTCCAATGGCTTCAGGAAAAAGTAAGTCCATCGTCTCGCCGACGTGTAGAAGCCGGTCAGGAAAAGATGAATTCAACTCAATCGAATTAAATTGACATAAAAACATAGTTAATGCAAAAAGTATTATGGTTGAAAATAAATACATTTATGAATATTAAATTGAATACAAGTTCGTTGCCGTCAGGTCGAGTGTCTCGACATTTTCGTCGAGATGTATCGAGACCAGTCGACATCAACAACAAATAGACTTCTCGATAAGTTTTTGCAAATCGACTATTGTCGAAATGCAAAAACACTCGAAGTGACGTACATTACTCGAAGTGAAGTACATTACTGCAATTTAGTATAATATTCAATAAATAGTTTGCTGATTATTAATTGGAAATCGAATATGATTTAATCTAAAAACAATAAATAAAAAAATGAAATTATTTTTAAAAAGCATTTTCATTATTGCCCTAAGTGTTTCGCTTCAATCGTGTTTCGTGACCAAAGACTACAAAAGACCTGAGGATATTGTAACTGATGAAACGAAATTTCGGACAGAAAACATCAAAACAGATACCACCAATTTAGCTAAATTGAGTTGGAAAAGCCTCTTTGAAGATGACATTTTGCAGCAACATATTGAAGAGGCTCTGGAAAACAATCAAGATATCCGCATTGCGCTTCAACAAATACAAGCCGCCAATGCGTATTTTAAGCAAGGTAAAGCGGGATATTATCCGAGTTTAGACCTCAATGCTTCGTATACGCATCAAGAGTTGGCACCCAATTCACAATTTGGTGGATTTTTCTCTCAAGTCGATCAATATGAACTGAATGCAAGTCTGTCTTGGGAAGCTGATATTTGGGGGAAAATAAGAAGTAATAAACGTGCTTTTCAAGCCCAATATCTTCAAACACAAGCCGCTCATAAAGCCGTAAAAACAGAATTGATTGCCAATGTGGCTGCAGCTTATTTCAGGTTGATGGCTTTAGATGAACAAATTAAAACCACAGAAATCACCATTGAAAATCGAACAAACAGCTTGGAAGTCACTAAAGCTTTAAAAGACGCAGGAAATGTAACTTCTGTAGCAGTGAGCCAAACCAAAGCGCAATTGCATACCGCAGAAGCCATCTTACTTGACCTGAAAAATGAAGCCCGATTATTAGAAAATACACTCTCAATTTTATTGGGCAAAACCCCGGAGCAAATCGAGCGCAATGCGTTTGACAGTCAATCTATCAATACAGAATTAATGTCCGGCGTGCCGTCAGATTTGTTGGAAAACAGACCAGACGTGATTCAAGCAGAATACCAATTCATCAATGCTTTTGAAATGACCAATGTCGCCAGAAGTAACTTTTATCCGTCCATAACGATTTCAGCGACAAGCGGACTGCAAAGTTTGAGTTTGAGTAATTTTATCTCCGGAAATTCGATTTTTGCCACATTTATCGGCGGCCTAACCCAACCGATTTTCAACAGAAGACAACTCAAAACAGAATTTGAAGTTGCTGAAGTTCAACAACAACAAGCTTATTTGAATTTTGAGAAAACCTTAAATACCGCCATAAAAGAAGTGTCTGATGCCTTGCTGAATTACGACAATGCACAACAAAAAATCATAGTGAAAACCAACGAATACGAAGCTTACCAAAGTGCCGTTGAAGATTCTCAAGAGTTACTCAAAAACGGTTTGGCCACTTATTTGGAAGTGTTAACCGCCAGAGAAAATAGCCTGAACACCCAGCTGGATTTAAGCAACATTAAATTGACAAAATACAACGCCATGGTAGAGCTGTATCGTAGTCTTGGTGGGGGATGGCAGTAAGGTAAATGGTTAAAACCATTTTGGATGAGATGATATCTTATTATAGCCCACGATTGAAATCGTGGGCTTAATATTGTTTTGCGGTTTTAATCCACATTATCATGTAAAAACGAATTGTTTTTTCTAAAAGATACATCATCGCCATCCTCGTGAAGAGAGGTTCTGGATAATTTTTGATGCTTGTCTCGGTTATCATCCAATTCTACGCCGGCGCGTTTATAAGCCGGCTGTTTTTCAATTTCATCGATGTTTTGAGCATTACTAAAACGATAATTGAATTGTTTCATTTTCGCCCGTCGTTCTGCGGCTCTGGCTTTCAATTCAGAGATGGAGGCGTTTAAGGGGTCAATGTCTTTATCGTCTTCTTCATTCGTTTCAGGCGCTGCTGTTTTAGACTCAGCTTTTATCTTTGTTTGAAAATTGAAACTGTCTTCCTGTGATTGGGCTGGCTTTTCGGTTTCGTCTTCTTCAAGCTTATGGACTTTTTTGGTGTCGTAAGCATCTGGTTTGACAACCTCAGGTTCGTTGACCTCTATAGCCTTCAAATCATCATTTAAATCAAATATAACTTTATTGCGTTGTGGCTGCTGAGAAGAGTTGTCGTACTCTTTAGAAGTTTGACTTTCAGAATTTTTATTTTCAAATTCCTGATGAAATAAATCGAAAGTTAGTCGTTGTTCTTCTTCATTTTCATTTGACTTTACTTCAGTTTTGTCTGTGACTTCAAATTCTTCTTCAATTTCTTCTTCAATTTCGATAAATTCGGCATCAACTTCAATATTTCTAATGTTATCAGTCGTGTTTACAATTTCATTTTCATTCACAGACTGTAAACCTTTAGTGTCTTCTTCAAAGTCATCGAAATCTAGTTTATGCACAATTTTCTTTTCAGCCTGAGGTTTTGACTCTTTTAAATCTAGAGGTGTTGTAGTTTTAGACTTCGTATTTTCAGATAAATCTATTTCTGCCTTCTGTTCGTCTTCTAAGGTGTGGATGATTTTTTTGGTTTCGGTATTTACGATTTCATCCTGTTGTTCAGAATTAAACCCCGTAGCAATCACGGTCACCGAAATTGCATCGTCCAGGCTTTCATCTTCACCTACACCCATGATGATGTTTGCAGAGTTACCCGCCTGATTTTGAATATGGTCGTTGATTTCTCCTATTTCATCAATCGTAATTTCGTCTTTACCGGAAACAATAAGCAACAAGACATTTTGAGCACCTGTAATCTTGTTATCGTTTAGTAATGGCGAATCTAAAGCTTTTTCAATAGCCAAGCTAGACCTGTTGGTTCCTGAAGCACTTGCAGAACCCATGATGGCTGTACCGCTGTTACTCAAGACAGTTTTGGCATCTCTAAGGTCAATGTTTTGGGTGTAGTGGTGGGTAATGACTTCCGCAATACCCCTTGAAGCGGTAGCAAGGACTTCATCGGCTTTAGAAAACCCGGCTTTAAAACCAAGATTGCCGTACACCTCTCTCAGTTTATTGTTATTGATCACGATAAGTGAATCTACATTCTCCCTTAATTTTTCAACACCCTTTTGAGCTTGTTCATTACGCATTTTGCCTTCAAACTGGAAAGGAATGGTCACGATACCGACCGTCAATATATCCATTTCTCTGGCTTGTTTGGCAATGATTGGTGCAGCACCGGTGCCGGTACCACCTCCCATTCCTGCTGTGATGAAGACCATTTTGGTGTTTTTGTTAAGCAAGCTTTTGATGTCTTCAGAACTTTCTAAAGCGGCCTGTTCTCCAATTTCCGGATTGGCTCCTGCCCCGAGACCTTCGGTAAGGTTGACGCCTAGTTGTATTTTTGTGTGTATTGGTGAATTTTCCAAAGCCTGGGCATCGGTGTTGCAAATTACAAAGTCTACACCCTTGATGCCTTGCTTAAACATGTGATTGATGGCGTTTGAGCCACCACCGCCAACTCCAATAACTTTAATGACATTGGATTGATTTTTTGGTAAATCAAAATCGATATTGCCTAAATCTTTTGTGCTCATAATATAAATTTTTGTGCTTTATTCTGCGTTGTCTAAAAAATCTTTGAGTTTATCTACAAATTTTTCCATAAACGATTTTGTAGGTTTATGGAGTTCTTTTTGAGACTGAGGAATGTCTTCTTCAGCTTCATTATTTTTTTCTTCTATTTCTGGTTCAGGTTCTGGGATATCTGCATGTTTTG
>CAYMXD010000255.1:0-1337 GCA_964394095.1 uncultured Mesohalobacter sp.
ATCACGGAAGATCACCGCGGTCATTTGTGGACTGGAGGGTTTAATGGGGGGATTACCGTCTTTCACTGGGAACAGGATTCGGTTACAACATTTGAGCATGATTCGGAGGATCCCCATTCGGTGGGAAAAGGAACCATTTTTGACATCTATTCGGACAGAAATGATACCATATGGGTGGGGAGTTACAGGAGCGGACTTCAAAAATATGATCCCGCATTGCTGTATTTTCTTCCATTTTTTTAATTTTAAAAATAATAAATTTTATAGAGTTAACAAACGTTGAAATATTTGTGCTGTGATATAAGCATCGCCAAGAGCGGTGTGTCGGTTTGAGGTTGTAATATTATAAGTTTTGCTTAACTCGTCTAAACTGAAATTTTGTTCGTGGGCGTAATGTCCAATTTGCTTGTATAATGTATTGGTATCTTTTTGGGTGTTTTTCAATTTACCGGCACCAAGGCGTTTTAAAGCATGGTTGACCATCGCCACATCAAAATTGATATGATGCCCGACCAATGTAGACGGCCCGATAAAATCTAAAAAAGCTTTCACTGCTTGCTCTTCGGTCAATAGCTCTTCTGAAGATGTAGAGGGTAAAATGCCATGGATTTTGATGCTTTCATCATTGGTCAAGGATTGTTTCACAAACCATTCTTTGTTGTCGTGAATCCAAATCCGTTCAGCTGTAAATCTAACTGCACCAATAGACAACATTCTATCTTTACTTGGATCTAAGCCGGTGGTTTCACAATCAAATGCCACATAATTTTCAGACTGTTCAGCTTTAAATTCAGCGAGGTAGTTGTCCCAAAATTCAGGATAATCTTTCTGTGGTTTTAAAAAATCAAGCCAAGACATGTATTAATATTCAGATGTTCATAAGTACTTTCAAAAAAGAAATTTTATTTAGGTAATTTCTTTTTTTCACTATTATGCATCAATTTTAACCTTTGATATCGCAGTAAATAAAATTTTCATTCTATTTCAATTATGGTTTTCAAATATACTCAAATAACTCCACATCAATATGAAGACTTATTAGAACTATAAATCACAAATTATTCTAAAAAGTAAAGCAGTAAAGCACACTAATCCAAAACATAAAAAAACCTCCCCCATTTAGCGAAGCTATAGAGGTCTTCGTCCTCCCCCATTTAGCGAAGCTAAAGGGATCTACGTCCTCCCCCATTTGGGGGGAGTTAGAGGGGGCTTTGGCTTCTCTTAGGTAAAATACGTCAAATTAAATCTGGTTTTTAAATTGGTCTGTAAGGTTTTTATCGGCTTAAACAAATATTTCAGTTTGCTTTTATCGTGTTTACTGAGGGTTTCCAGGTTTA
>CAYMXD010000255.1:1375-4332 GCA_964394095.1 uncultured Mesohalobacter sp.
CTCACTTCTAAACCTCAATAATTCATAAAAACTGCGAATACAGGATGCGTATAATTCAGCATTTTGAGGTTCGAGTTCTGCCATTCTTTTGTAGCGTTCAACAGTGTGATTTTTTCCGGAAATTTCCTGAGATAAAGCCAAAACTCTACCGGCATCTACTAGTGGCATAATGGCCCTGGCTTTCAAGTCAAACTCGTCTTTGTGGTTGCCGTCGTCTTCGATAATAAATTTACCGAAAAAGCTCAAAGGTGGTGGGTTTTTCAAGGCATCACTCGCCAGATAAGCAAAGAATTTATCGTCGTTTTTCAAGAGTTTGAATACGGTTTTACGAAGTTTGTCTTCCAGAATATCATCACCATAGGCCATTTTAAAATCAAAAAAGATATTACAAAACAACACGCTTTTCTCAGTCGGGGCTTTTATCCAGGTTTTAAATTTCTGCTCCCATTCAGACAAGGACAAACAATATTCCGGATTACTGGCCATCATATCCGCAGGGCATAATTCGAAGCCCACCTGTTCTAGAGCTTTACTTAAATGTTGACCCAGTTCCAGAAAATAAGCTTTGGTGCTTTTCAGTTGGTCTTCCGGAACATCTTCAAACACCAAAGCGTGGTCTTGATCGGTCAAGAGCAGTTGCTCGCCACGCGCCTGACTCCCCAAAAGCATCCAGCTAAAGCGACATGGGGGCTGGTTTGGCATTTGTTTTAAACAAAACTCGGTGCATTTCTCAAACAGCACCTGATGAATACCTTCTGTTAATTCCAAACAATGCGAAATCGGGAGTTCTGTGGTCAGGTAGGCTTTCAGCATCTGGCTGAGGTAGCCTCGCGATTGTTGGAGTTCATCAATAGAATGCGCCCGTTTTACAGCTTTTAGCAAAGCCATAGGATTAGTAGCCTGAGCGGTCACGATATCGTGTTCAGAGAGAATGCCTAAAATATCAGCCTCAGCTGAACCATCTTCGGTCACACACAAATGCCCGAGCCCGTGCTGAATAAGCAGTAATTGTGCCTGAGCCACACTTATGCCGGGCTCAACGCAAAGCACCGGCGCGCTCATGATGTCAGAAACCTGGGCCTGCAAAGCGATTTTACCTGTGGCTACAAATCGCCGTAAGTCTTTATCTGTCACTATGCCAATGGGTTTGTTGTCCTTTGCCACCAATGCCGAACTGATGCCTAAATCCGTCATTCGTCTCGCCACGTCGTAAATGGCTTTCTCCTTGCTAACACAAAACGGCTTAGGGGTATAATTGATTTGCTGAAAATAATCGATGTTGATACTCTGCTCTTCTGAAGTGGTTAGGTTTTGAGACAACAACACCCCTTTGTTGTCTTTGGCATCCGGTTGACGCTGGTTGGATGCAAAACTCCGTAATAAAAACTGGGCGATGTTTTCCTTTTGCAGGTGTGGTCTAAACAGTTCAAAAGGCACGGCATACAGCATAACATCATATTTGGCAAAAGCCTGCATGGCATAAGTTTTATCTGCAAACAGCGGTCTTAAACCCAAAACATCACCTTCATCACAGACATCAATCAATCGCCAGGAGTTGTTATTTTGAAGTTTAAGATTGACTATGCCTTGATTCACGACGTAAAAATGCTCGTGGGCAGCATCCCCCTGGTTGAACAACACCTTGTTTTTGGCCAGATACACCACCTCGACCTCGCAAGCCAAAGCATAACATTCTTCTGTCGACAAGCTGTCAAAAGGGGGGTAATCTTTTAAAAAGTCGGCGATACGTTGGGCGATAGTATTTTTCATGGATTAAAAATACAAAATTTGATAACAACCAATTTATTTTTTCCAGGTTCCGCCGTAGGTGTAGTGTTTGTTGTCTTTTTTGACTTCCAGTAAACAGGATTCGCAGACAAATACCCATTCCTTAGGGAGTTTATATTGAATTCTGTACAGGGTTGAAAACTCTTTCTGACAAATTTTACAGTATTTTACTCTTTTGGCCATAAGGGAGTAATTTAGGCTTTTAACCGTAATTAAGATCCTAAATATAGCCATTTTATGACCTGAATTTATATTTCTAGGTTTTTGAGTTGGATAAAAACTTGTTAAAACATAAATTTAAACCTCTCTTCAAGCCTTATTGGAAAAGCAATATATGCCAAGAGCATAGGGTTTTATAAATTAAAAATTCCCTGTATTTCATTAAAAATACAAGGAATTTATTTTATTTGGTCTACACTAATCTAGACTAATCGTGGTGTACTTTTTTAAAAAACCTACTCTACCATCAACTTCGTACTAAACGATTGATTATCCTGCGACAATTTCACCAGATAAATCCCACTTGAGAGATTTTCTGCATTCACATTTACCTGCTGTTCTTCAATAAACAATTTTTGAACTGAAACCTGCTGTCCAAGTAGGTTACTGATTTCTACATTGACTTCACCGTTTAAATTTGGGGTTTTAATGCTGAATATGCCGTTTTGAGAAGGGTTAGGATATAAACTGAAGTTTTCTCCAAAGGTATTATCGTCAACACCTAAAGTCGTGTTATCAAAGACTAGACTAAAGCGGTTTTCTGCTATACTTTCCGGGATGTTTTGATCAACTGTAAAGCTATACCCTTGATTTGGTGTGATTAGGGTTTGAGTATTCAAATAATTATCGGCTATAAAAATTTCGATATCAGAATTCCAGTTGTCTAAGTTTAGTCTGAATTCGTAGTTATTTCCCTGATATTGGTCTAAATGTAATGGAACATTATCTGTGTCCTGAACCGAAGCCCTGCGTTCAATGGTATAGATATTTCCGGAATTGATCGAAGCCAGATTTTCTGAGGTTCCCATTAATTTAGGTGCATCAAAACTGTCGATAGCATTGGAAGCGTTGTCTTCAAATCTGATTCTTAAGTTTTCTCTTAAGTCATTAGTATCATTATATAACTCAAGTTCAAGATTAGCAATTTGATTTTCATTAAATACTGTTGT
>CAYMXD010000256.1:0-4327 GCA_964394095.1 uncultured Mesohalobacter sp.
GTCGAAGTTGAAAATGGGGAAACATCCAGTTAAGCATATTTAATAATTATGATGTTTTTAAACCTATACGCTAACAAATATTAGTTTTCTTAGGGTCTTAATTAGTATATTTGTAATCCAACAAAAACCAACATTATGCGCAATACATTTTTATTACTATTCAGTTTTATGTTCATCGCTTACAGCTGTAAAACAGATCAACAGCCTAAAGTTGATGAGAACACCAAAGTCGAACAGGAAGCCTCTTCAAAAGTCGATGACTTTGCAGATATTCAAGTCCTTAAATACGAAATTCCCGGTTGGGATCAACTCAATCTTGAAGACAAAAAACTCGTGTATTATTTAACTCAAGCCGGTTTAAGTGGCAGAGACATCATCTGGGATCAAAACTATAAGCACAACCTTACCATTAGACAAGTGCTGGAAAACGTCTATACTACATACGAAGGCGATAAAACCTCAGAAGACTGGATGGCATTCGAAACCTATGTGAAACGTGTCTGGTTTGCCAATGGTATTCACCACCACTACTCTATGGATAAGATGATGCCCGAGTTTTCTCAGGATTATTTGGAGACGCTTTTAAATGAAACCAATACTGAACTTAATACCGATATTGTCGCTGTATTATTTAATGATAAAGATGCCAAAAAAGTCAATCTTGACGAATCTAAAGGCCTGCTAAAAGGCTCTGCAACCAACTTTTATGGAGACGATGTGACTGCTGCTGAAGTTGAAGAGTTTTATAAAAACATGCAGCAACCCAACCCCGATAAACCTTTAGCTTTTGGCTTGAATTCTAAACTGGTTAAAGAAAACGGACAACTGGTCGAAAAGACCTGGAAGCTAAATGGCATGTATCACAATGCCATCAAAGAAATCATATACTGGTTAGAAAGAGCAAAAGGCGTTGCAGAAAATGAAAATCAAGCCAAAGCCCTTGAACTTTTAATCGACTATTATAAAACCGGCGATTTACAAACTTGGGACAAATACAATGTCGCGTGGGTAGAAGCCACAGAAGGTGAAATAGACTACATCAATTCATTTATTGAAGTCTATAACGATCCCTTAGGTTATCGCGGTTCTTATGAAAACATTGTTCAAATCAAAGATTTTGACATGTCTGCAAAAATGAGTGTGCTAGAAAATAATGTGCAGTGGTTCGAAGACAATTCCACCATCATGGATCAACATAAAAAAGATAATGTGGTTGGCGTGAGCTACAAAACCGTCAACGTTGCCGGTGAAGCCGGTGACGCGTCGCCTGCCACACCAATCGGTGTGAATTTGCCCAACTCCAGCTGGATTAGAAAAGAACACGGCAGTAAGTCTGTATCGCTTGGCAATATTATCCGTGCTTATGAAAATGCTGGTTCAACAGGCAAGTTATATGAATTTGCTCACGACTCTACCGAAATTGCTTTACACAAAGAATACAGTGCTGTAGCCGACAAACTTCACACTGCACTTCACGAAGTCGTGGGTCACGCTTCCGGTCAACTTAATCCGGGTGTTGGCACCACTAAAGAAACTTTAAAAAGTTATGCTTCAACACTTGAAGAAGGTCGCGCCGATTTGGTTGGACTTTACTTTTTAATGGATAAAAAATTAGAAGGCATCGGCTTAACCGACAATGCGGAAAAACTAGGCATGGCGGCTTATGATGATTATATCAGAAATGGCTTAATGACACAATTTGTGAGAATTGATTTAGGCAAAGATGTTGAAGAAGCCCACATGAGAAACCGTTTTTGGGTCAGTGCTTGGGTGTACGAAAAAGGCAAAGCTGATAATGTCATTGAAAAAGTAACCAAAGAAGGTAAAACCTATTATGATATCAAAGACTATCAAAAACTAAGAACGCTATTTGGTGAGTTGTTAAAAGAAACTCAGCGCATTAAATCTGAAGGTGATTATGAAGCCGCTAAGAATTTAGTTGAAAATTACGGAGTGAAAATCGACCAAGATATACATCAAGAAGTTTTAAAGAGAAACAGTCAGTTTAAATCTAAACCTTACAGCGGGTTTGTCAATCCGATTTTAGTTCCTGAAACTGATGACGAAGGCAATATTACAGATGTAAAAGTGACTCAACCTGAAAGTTTTGAGTCCCAAATGCTAGAATACGGTAAAACTTATGGTTTTTTGGTAGAATAGTTTAAGTCTTTTAAATAATTATAAAAGGGTTTTGCGAAAGCAACGCCCTTTTTTTATGTTTTTGATTTTTTGGTAATAGAAACATTGCGACATTAAGGAAAATTAAGTCTAGTGTATCTGAATTCTCTTAATGCATTAATGGTTAAAAATAAAACAATGAACGGCTCAGCTTATTTTGCGCTTCTGCGGTTATTAAAATGCGCTCCTTCAATCCATTACAATTATAACAAAAAAACATTGCGACATTAAGGAACATTAAGCGCTGTAATACTTAACTCTCTTAATTCCTTAATTTAAAAAAACCACTTTGCGACTTGGCGTCTTTGCCTGAAATATCTCGAAAAAAACCTTACATTTGTGAGACAAAAAAAATTAATAATCTACTAAAAAATCATACAAAATGTCCGACGATAAAAAAGTCATATTCTCCATGTCTGGTGTCACGAAAACCTATCAGGGTTCTCAAACCCCGGTTTTAAAAAACATCTACCTCAGTTTCTTTTACGGGGCAAAAATCGGTATTCTTGGTCTAAACGGCTCCGGTAAATCTACCCTACTAAAAATCATCGCCGGTATCGAAAAAAACTATCGCGGCGATGTGGTCTTCTCGCAAGATTATTCTGTGGGTTATCTGGAACAAGAACCAGAACTCGATGAAGATAAAACCGTTCTCGAAATCGTGAAAGAAGGCGTATCAGAAATCACCGCTATTCTCGACGAATACAACAAAATCAACGATATGTTTGGTCTGGAAGACGTCTATTCCGATGCCGATAAGATGGAAAAGCTAATGAATCAGCAGGCCAAACTTCAAGATAAAATCGATGCCACCAACGCCTGGGAACTCGATCATAAACTCGAAGTGGCTATGGATGCATTGCGCACACCGGACTCCGATAAAAAAATCGGTGTTCTATCTGGCGGTGAGCGACGACGTGTCGCCCTTTGTCGTTTACTTTTAAAAGAACCCGATGTCTTATTACTCGATGAGCCTACCAACCACTTAGATGCCGAATCTGTGCATTGGTTAGAGCAGCATTTACAACAATATAAAGGGACTGTCATCGCTGTGACACACGACAGGTATTTCCTTGACAATGTTGCCGGATGGATTTTGGAGTTGGACCGTGGAGAAGGCATTCCGTTTAAAGGGAATTACTCTTCATGGTTAGAACAAAAATCAAAACGATTGGCTGACGAACAAAAGCAAGCCAGTAAACGCCAAAAAACCCTTGAACGTGAATTAGAATGGGCTAAAATGTCACCAAAAGGCCGACAAACCAAACAAAAAGCCCGTCTGAAAAATTACGACAAACTCGCCAGTCAAGACCAGCAAAAACTGGACGAAAAACTGGAAATTTATATTCCTAACGGCCCGCGTTTAGGTACTAATGTCATTGAAGCTAAAAACGTCAAAAAAGCCTATGGAGATAAGTTGTTGTATGATGACCTGAATTTCAAATTACCACAAGCGGGAATTGTTGGTGTAGTTGGACCGAATGGTGCCGGTAAAACCACGATTTTTAAAATGATCATGGGCGAAATTGAACCTGATGGAGGAACTTTTGAAGTCGGAGAAACGGCAAAAATCGCCTATGTGGATCAGGCGCATAGTGACATCAACTCCGAGAAAAGCATTTATGAAAACTTTGCCGATGGACAAGATTTAATCATGATGGGCAATCAAAAAGTCAATGCCCGTGCTTATTTGAGTCGATTTAACTTTGGAGGCAGCGAACAAAACAAAACCGTAAGCAAGCTCTCCGGCGGTGAACGTAACCGATTACATTTGGCCATGACTTTAAAAGAAGAAGGCAATGTCCTCCTACTCGATGAGCCCACCAACGATCTGGATGTTAACACGCTTCGAGCTTTAGAAGAAGGGCTGGAAAACTTTGCCGGCTGTGCCGTGATTATTTCTCACGACCGATGGTTTTTAGACCGTATTTGTACTCATATACTGGCTTTTGAAGGCAATTCTGAAGTCTATTTCTTTGAAGGCAGTTACAGCGAATACGAAGACAATAAAAAGAAACGCTTAGGTGATACCATGCCGAAACGGATTAAATACAAGAAGTTGAAGAGGGATTAGATAGCTGGTAGTCGATGGTAGTCAGTAGTTCCTGAATGGTCGCCGACCATATTCCAATTCACATAACATGCAAAG
>CAYMXD010000257.1:0-3767 GCA_964394095.1 uncultured Mesohalobacter sp.
TTGATGATTTTTATGTTGTCATTTAGCTCGCTCTTCACCTCCTTCAAAATAGGAGCAAGCGCTTTACAAGGCCCACACCAATCTGCATGAAAGTCAATTAATACTGGTGTTTGGCTTTCTATAATTTTATTGAAACTTGAATTCATAAGGTGTTGATTTTTATTAAAATTAAATAAGCAAAAATTAAACCAAACTATAAAATTGTCAGTTATTTCAAATGGTCTTAGCCCTAGGGTAGAGTTTATAGTTTAGCCGAAGTTAAACCCCTTTATATATCAGAATTACGTCATGGTAGATTTTCGTCGCAAGATTAACCCCACTAATGCTGAAATCATAACACCAAGCGCGAGATAAAACATAATAGCCTGACTGATATATGCATTTAAGTTAAAAAATTGTTTAGCTATTTCTGCTGTCGCGCCTCTTTCCAGACTTTTTGCAATAGCATTATCGAAAAAATCTGGTGACACAACCTCTGCCATCACATAGACTGGTCCAGGAGATAAGCCCGCTACAAGCAAACTCAACAGAGCTCCGGAGACAAAAGCTTTCTGCCAAGTCATTTTACCATTGTAATAGTCTTCGCGTTTTTGTTTAAGACTACTGTAAATACAAAATCCAAGCGGCACCAGCATGACTAATCCTACAAGTGAATGGTAATCTATATATTCGTCGTGTAAGCCTAAATACTTTTCAGCATAAACCCATAAAAGATTAATCCCTGTAAAAATGGAAGCCCATTTGAATTCAATTTTAAATTTCTCCATGATATTTACAACTAATCCTGATCTACCAAGACCCACTGACCCTGATTTATCATAGGCATCGCCTTTTTGTATTTAAGCTTTTTGTTTTCACCACTTTGAACATTTTTGATGGTTACTATATCATTTCGCCCAATTTTTGGCTTGTCTCTCACAATGGTTTCTACAACCTGTCTACCTCCCTGATTACCGGCATTTTGACCAGCCTTTCTGGCTTCTGCTGCACGTTCGTCTAGATTCTGTATTTCATCTTTTCGTGTCTGAACCTTATCTCTTCTTCTGCTTGTTGAAGCCTCTCTTATATTGGTATCGTCTCTCTCCGGTAATTCACCTTTGAACAAGAACGACACAACATCCTTGTTGACTTCGTCCAACATGGCAGTAAATAATTCATAAGCCTCAAACTTGTAGATAACCAAGGGGTCTTTTTGCTCATGAACCGCCAATTGAACGCTTTGTTTTAGTTCGTCCATTTTACGCAAATGATTTTTCCAGGCTTCGTCAATAATGGCTAAGGTGATGTTTTTTTCAAAATCTGTCACCAATTGCTTACCATCACTTTCATAGGCTTTTTTGAGGTTGGTAACTACTTGTAGTGTTTTTTGTCCATCTGTAAATGGTACCGCAATACGCTCAAAGCGTTCCCCTTGATTTTCGTAAACCTGTTTTATGACAGGAAATGCTAATTCTGCATTTCTAATCATTTTTTCACCATAGCGTTTATAAGCTTCTTCGTAGACTAAATCGATTAATTTATCAGCAGAAGTTTTTTTGAATTCAACTTCTTCAACGGGAGAGTCCATCGAAAAGAAACGAATCAATTCAAATTCAAAATTGGCGTAATCTTCGGTTTGTTTGTTTACATTAACAATACTTTCAGAAGTATCATAAATCATATTAGCAATATCTATACGCAGTCTTTCTCCAAACAAAGCGTGATAGCGTCGTTTGTAGATGACTTCACGCTGGGCGTTCATTACATCATCGTATTCCAATAGTCGCTTACGAATACCGAAGTTGTTTTCTTCCACTTTTTTCTGTGCCCTTTCAATGGAGTTGGAAATCATTTTATGCTGAATAACTTCTCCTTCTTCTAAGCCCATTTTATCCATGAGTTTAGCAATACGTTCACTACCAAAGAGACGCATCAAGTTATCTTCAAGCGAGACGTAAAATTGAGAACTCCCAGGATCCCCTTGTCGTCCTGCACGTCCTCTAAGCTGTCTGTCTACACGCCTAGAATCGTGACGCTCTGTACCCACAATTGCCAAACCACCCGCTTCTTTCACGTCTTTAGAGAGTTTAATATCCGTACCACGGCCTGCCATATTTGTAGCAATTGTTACCACACCAGAATTGCCCGCTTCTGCTACAACATCTGCTTCACGTTTGTGAAGTTTGGCGTTTAATACGTTGTGCTTTACTTTTCTGATGTTAAGCATCTTACTGAGTAATTCTGAAATTTCAACAGAAGTTGTCCCTATCAACACCGGTCTTCCGGCTTTTGACAAATTGACTACATCATCTATGATAGCGTTGTATTTTTCGCGCTTGGTTTTGTAAACCATGTCTTCTTTATCATCTCGGGCAATGGGTTTATTAGTAGGAATTTCAATAACATCTAACTTATAAATTTCCCAAAATTCACCGGCCTCGGTTATCGCAGTACCGGTCATACCGGATAATTTGCTGTACATTCTAAAGTAGTTCTGAAGCGTTACCGTGGCAAAAGTCTGTGTAGCATCTTCAATCTTAACGTTTTCTTTGGCCTCAATAGCTTGGTGTAAACCGTCAGAATAACGGCGACCTTCCATCATACGTCCGGTTTGTTCGTCCACAATTTTCACCTTGTTGTCCATCACCACATATTCGGTATCTTTTTCGAACAGTGTGTAGGCTTTCAATAATTGACGCATGGTGTGTATGCGTTCGCTTTTTACCCCAAAATCTCTATATAATTCTTCTTTCTTAGCAATTTCCTCTTCTTTTGAAAGATTTTCATTTTCAATTTTGGCGATTTCCATACCCATTTCAGGCATAACAAAAAAGTCAGGATCGTCTTCACCTGAAAGAAAATCAACTCCTTTATCTGTAAGATCAATCTGATTGTTCTTTTCTTCGATCACGAAATACAAATCTTTATCTACTGTAGGCATTTCGCGATTGTTGTCCTGCATGTAGAAATTTTCTGTTTTTTGCAGGACTTGTTTGATGCCTTCTTCGCTCAAATATTTGATGAGTGCTTTGTTTTTGGGCAATCCTCTAAACACGCGATAAAGCTTAAGCCCACCTTTTTTGGTATCACCTTCGGCTATAAGTTTTTTGGCTTCGGCCAACTCCTTAACAAGATGTTTACGTTGTATTTCAACAAGTTGCGAAATTTTAGGCTTGAGTTGGTCGTATTCGTGTACATCGCCTTTTGGAACAGGACCAGAAATAATTAAAGGCGTTCTGGCTTCATCAACTAAGACTGAATCTACCTCATCTATAATGGCATAATTATGTTTACGCTGCACCAGATCATCCGGAGAGTGACTCATATTATCGCGCAGGTAGTCAAAGCCGAACTCGTTGTTTGTCCCGTAAATGATATCAGATTTGTAAGCCTGACGGCGTTCAGCAGAGTTTGGTTTGTAATAGTCTACACAATCTACGCTTAAGCCGTGAAATTGAAAAATAGGTGCCATCCAGGCGCTGTCACGTTTTGCCAGATAGTCATTCACCGTAACCAAATGCACGCCATTACCGGTTAATGCATTGAGGTAAACCGGTAATGTGGCCACTAAGGTTTTACCCTCACCTGTTTGCATTTCTGCTATTTTACCTTGATGCATCACAATACCGCCAATGAGCTGAACATCATAATGAATCATATCCCAGGTAATGGGTTTCCCAGCCGCATCCCAGGAATTGGACCAAATGGCATTTTCGCCATCTAAAGTGATATAATCTTTGGCAGCCGATAGTTCACGATCGTATTCAGTTGCTTTCACTTTTAATTCT
>CAYMXD010000257.1:3777-4323 GCA_964394095.1 uncultured Mesohalobacter sp.
AAAAAACGCTTGGTAGTTTCTTTGACGACGGCAAAAGCTTCCGGCAAGATTTCATCAAGAACTTTTTCTGAGTTTTTATAGACGCTTTCTTCAATCTCGTCTATTTGATCGTAGATTTTTTCTTTTTCGTCTATGTTTTCACAGTGCTCAGCTTCGTCTTTTAGCTTCTCTATTTGCTCAAGTTCATCTTCACTCGCTGCTTTTATTTTCTCTTTAAATTCTATTGTTTTGTGACGCAACTGATCTAAATCTAACTTTTCCAATTCAGATTCGTGAGACTTGATCTGATCTACAATTGGATATATTTCTTTAAGGTCTTTTTTGGTTTTATCACCAACAAAAGCTTTAAGTACGCTATCTAAAATTCCCATAATGGTTTAATGTATTTAAGAGTTCAAATTTAAAACAAAAAACGTGCTAAGATTCAGCCTCACGTTAAAATTTGATGATTTAAACGCTATTATGTGCCATAATGACACTCATACTTGGGTTTGAAGTTTTTAGTTTCTAGTTATGTGTTTCTGGTTTCTGTCGCCCGCAGATTTC
>CAYMXD010000258.1:0-4302 GCA_964394095.1 uncultured Mesohalobacter sp.
TTTTGATTTTAGCATATCGTTAAAAGCTTTAACAGCTTGAAGCCCTCCTGAATGAATGACAAGTATTTTTGTGCCATCAGAAAATTGATTTTTATCTATCATTTCAAATAATTTAAACATCATTTTTCCGGTATAAATGGGGTCTAATTTTATTCCTGTACATCTGTAAAATGAATTGATAAATTCAATCAATTCATTACTGGTTTTGGCATATCCACCAAAGCGATGATCCTCAAAAATATTCCAATTATTCTTTTGTGTAAATTGATGTATTTCTTGATGCTTATGATTCTTCAATGCAGAAAATCCGTATATGTTTTGATGCGCTTTAGAAGCATTTATAATTCCTGAAATAGTCCCGCCAGTACCAACGCAACAGGCCAATACATCATAATTTTGATCATCATTATTCAAAATTTCTTCACAACCTTTCACTGCTAAGTGGTTTGTACCACCTTCGGGAATTCTGTAAAATAGACCAAACTTTTCTTCAAGCTTTAAAATTTCCTGATCAGTTTCTTTTTGGGCATAATCGCTTCTGCTAATAAAATGCAGTCGCATTCCCTGAGAGCGGGCGTAGGCCAGAGTTGGATTGTGCTTAGGATTTTTGAGAAGTTTTTCTTTTATTTCGTCTCCACGAATTACGCCTATGCTTTCTATTCCACAGATTTTAGCCGCCGCTGCAGTCGCGGCGATGTGATTTGAAAAAGCTCCGCCATAGGTTAGTATAGTTGAATAATGATTAGACTTTAAATTTTTTATATTGTATTTTAACTTTCTGAATTTATTACCGGAAACATAAGGATGAATTTTATCTTCACGCTTAACATCTACTAAAATTTTTCGATAGGGATCTCGGTAAACATTTTCGATAGCACTTATATGATTTTTTTCAAAAAATGACATATTCTCTTTTAAAGTCTTACAAAATAAGAATTATTATGTTTACAGTGATTGACTAAATATGTATTTTTGAAAATATGAAAAAAATCATACCCATAGAAGACGGCGATTATTACCTGACGGAAGAGGGCTATCGCTGTTTCACAGAACAATATCATCTTAAACGCGGCTATTGCTGTAAAAGTGGTTGCCGACATTGTCCTTATGGATTTAATAAAAATACTGAATAAATTATGATAGATACCACACTAAATTTTTCACAGGCCATTAGGACAGGAATTCCACATGAGTTACCAAAGCCAAAACCTTTCGACTCAAGGGTTAATCACGCCCCAAAAAGAAAGGATATTTTATCTAAAAGTGAGAAGAAATTAGCCCTTGAAAATGCGTTAAGATATTTTAGAAAGGAACATCATACAATACTAGCGAAAGAGTTTCTGGAAGAATTGAATACCTACGGAAGAATTTACATGTATCGCTTTAGACCGGATTATGAAATGTATGCCAGACCCATAGACGACTATCCCGCCAAAACTCAACAGGCCAAAGCAATCATGTTGATGATACAGAATAACCTTGACCCGAATGTAGCACAGCATCCACACGAATTGATTACCTACGGAGGTAATGGTGCAGTCTTTCAAAATTGGGCACAGTATTTACTTACAATGAAATACCTTTCAGAAATGACCGAAGAGCAAACGCTTGCTATGTATTCCGGGCATCCTATGGGTTTGTTCCCGTCTCATCCTGATGCGCCCAGAGTGGTGATAACCAATGGCATGATGATTCCAAATTATTCTAAACCAGATGATTGGGAAAAGTTTAATGCCCTTGGGGTAACCCAATTCGGACAAATGACGGCCGGGAGTTATATGTATATCGGTCCGCAGGGTATTGTACACGGAACGACCATAACCGTTTTAAATGCGTTTAGAAAAATAAAACGTTCGCCAAAAGCTGGGCTCTTTTTAACCGCCGGACTAGGTGGCATGAGTGGGGCACAGCCTAAAGCCGGAAATATTGCCGGCTGTATAACGGTTTGTGCGGAAGTGAACCCAAAAGCAACTAAAACCAGACATGAACAAGCTTGGGTAGATGAAGTTATAAGCGATATCAAACAACTTTGTGAACGCGTTAAGAAAGCAAAAGCCAATGAAGAAGTCGTTTCCATAGCTTACGACGGTAATATCATTGAAGTTTGGGAAGCTTTTGACAAGCAAAATATTAAAGTTGATATTGGCAGCGACCAAACTTCGCTTCATAATCCCTGGGCCGGTGGCTATTATCCGGTTGGGCAATCTTATGAAGAATCTAACCAAATGATGGCCGAAAACCCCGGATTGTTTAAGCAAAAAGTACAAGAAAGTTTGATAAGACACGTGGAAGCCGTTAACGCCCACACCAAAAAAGGCACCTATTTCTTCGATTATGGCAACGCCTTCCTGCTCGAAGCCTCCCGAGCCGGCGCAAAAGTCTATAAAAATGAAAAAGGAGAATTTATAAGCTCCCTTTCCCCTTTGGGGAGAGGGTTGGGGAGTGGGGCTTTTGCCTACCCCAGCTACGTGCAAGACATCATGGGCCCGATGTGTTTCGACTACGGTTTTGGCCCATTCAGATGGGTTTGTGCCAGTGGAAAAGATGAAGATTTAGAGTATACCGATGAGTTGGCTTTTGAGGTTTTAAAAGAACAGTCTAAAGATGCACCACAGGAGATTACTCAACAGATGGAGGACAATATGCATTGGATAAAAGGAGCCAAGGCCAACAAACTGGTCGTGGGGTCTAAAGCGAGAATTTTGTATGCCGATGCCGAGGGCCGAATGAAAATTGCTGAAGCGTTCAATAAAGCCATTGAAGCAGGTAAAATAGGACCGGTGATTCTAGGCAGAGATCATCACGATGTCTCCGGTACGGATTCGCCATATCGAGAAACTTCAAACATTTATGACGGAAGCCAATTCACCGCAGACATGGCCGTACAAAATGTTATTGGCGATAGCTTTAGAGGTGCAACCTGGGTCAGCATTCATAATGGCGGCGGCGTAGGTTGGGGCGAGGTAATTAATGGTGGCTTTGGCATGGTACTTGATGGTAGTAAAGAAGCAGATAAACGTTTAAAAAGCATGTTACATTGGGATGTCAATAATGGTATCTCAAGAAGAGCTTGGGCAACCAATAGCGGAGCTGAATTTGCGATTAGACGCGCGATGGCTGCTGAGCCTAAATTAAAAGTAACTTTGCCACATGATGTGGATGAGCAGATACTAATAAACTTAAACCCTAAAACATGAAACGATATATTATAATTTTAATTACAGTTGGCTTGCTATCTTCATGTGCTACCGTTGATGTAGCCGTTGATTATGACCGTGAGGTAAATTTTGATAATTACCAAACTTATGCATTTTTTAAACCGGGTATAGATCAAGCCACAATATCTGACCTTGATAAAAAAAGAATATTAAGAGCTATTGATTCTGAACTATCTCAAAAAGGTATGATAAAGTCTGAAAATCCAGATGTTCTTATCAGTATTTTTACTGAAACTAAAGAGCGCGTTAATATTTACCAGAACAACTTCGGCTATGCTTGGGGTTGGGGCTGGGGTTGGGGTGGCCCTGGATTTAATAATGTAAGCACAAGTACTACAATTGAGGGTACGCTCTTTATTGATTTTATAGATGCTGATAAAAGAGAATTGATTTGGCAGGGTCTTGGTACCGATGCTTTGTCTAAAAATATGAAACGTAAAGATGAAAAAATTAAAGAAATTGTCAAAGAAATATTAGAACAATATCCTCCAATGCTTGAAGAAAAACAAGTGGTACAACAATAATTTGCAATTTAGTTTTTGTTGCAAAAAAGAGACCTTCAACGAGACTGCTCGTTGAAGGTCTTTTGATTAAAGTATATTTGTCTTGAGATGTTTTAGTTATGAAATATTAGTTATTGACCTAAGAAAATAATTGACTTAGGCACTCACTTATTACAAAAAAATAATTTTTGACTGAAGTTTCGGAGCTAATAAATTATATGTTTAAATGATTTAATATCAATGTATTACTGTTATGTCGAGCCTGTCTGCCGACCTTTAGGAAGACGGCTGACAGGGAATTTCAAAGTAGGCACAGACCTGCCAATCGGCAAAGGCAGGGGCTCACAAAGAAGGAATATATGTTTATATAATTGAATATCAGCATATAAATGTATATGCTTATCCTTTACTTTCCCCAAAATAAAACCAAATTTTAGATGTTTGCTTTACTAAGTTTACAAAATAACACCAGTTTCATTTCGATACTCCTATTTTTTCCAATCAAAAGTAAGCTTAAATCCAGAATATTATTCGACACCCTTCGGGGTCGTAAGTGGCTTTAGGTCATATTTACTATAAAC
>CAYMXD010000259.1:0-4297 GCA_964394095.1 uncultured Mesohalobacter sp.
CTCTACCGGTAACCCAAGTACATTTAAAGCACATTTTACATTGAAACGATAAGATATTAGAATCAATTATAATTATAAAAACCAGCTCAAAAGAGTTGGTTTTTGCGATTTATGGTTTTATTTCTATGATTTTAAACTCTTCATATCAATTACAAAACGGTATTTTACATCAGAGCTGGTTACGCGGTCGTAAGCTTCGTTGATGTTTTGTATATCTATCATTTCAACGTCGCAGGTAATATTATGTTTACCGCAAAAATCCAGCATCTCTTGGGTTTCTTTAATTCCGCCAATTAATGATCCGGCGACTCGTTTTCTGCCTAAAATCACCTGAGCACCGTGCATAGGTTCAAGTGGTTCAATCGCTCCGACCAAAACCATAGTCTTGTCTCGTTTCAATAAACTGAGATAGGGGTTCATATCGTGTTTGACGGGAATGGTGTTTAGTAGAAAGTCAAAACTATTATTATGCGCTTTCATTTGTTTGTCGTCAGTAGAAAATAAAACATCATGGGCGCCTAAATCTTTAGCATCTTGAGCCTTATTTTTTGAGCGAGTAATCATCACCACTTCCGCACCGAGAGCATTAGCAAATTTGATGCCCATATGTCCCAGTCCGCCTAGACCAATCACGCCGACCTTATCTCCTTTTTTAATATTCCAGTGGCTTAGTGGAGACCAGGTTGTAATTCCGGCACAAAGTAGCGGACCTGTTGCTTTTTTATCTAAATTTTCTGGAATATGGAGTACAAAATGCTCTTCGACGACAATTTGCTGTGAGTAACCACCAAAGGTATGCCCGCCGAGATGCTCATCTTTGCCGTTGTAGGTGCCGATAAGACCCTGCTCACAATATTGCTCTAAATCTTCCTTACAAGATGGGCAAGACCGGCAGGAGCCAACCATACAGCCTACACCAACAGTTTGGCCGACTTTAAATTCTTTGACGTCATCGCCAACAGCCTCAACGGTTCCTATGATTTCGTGACCGGGAACACAGGGATATTTACTGCCACCCCAATCGTTTCTGACGGTATGAATATCACTATGGCATACGCCGCAGTAGTCTATCTTAATTTTAACGTCCTTGGAGTTGAGTCCGCGTCTTTCTATATTAAGTTCTTTAAGTGGTGCATCAGAAGTTTGTGCACCGTAAGCTTTTACAGTTGTTGTTGACATGATAGGTTTTTTCAATTATAAATTATGAATATCATTCAAATTTAAGATATTTATTTACAAGAATTAGGTTTTAAGAAGGTTTAACGTAGATTTTAATTTCCAATTTCAGATTTTTGATTTCAGATTTTTCAAATTAGGTATAACTTCATACAAAGTTTGAAATTATATTAGGCGGTAAGCCCTGAGTCTTGTCGCTTGAATCTTATTTTTTTACTCTTTTTTATTAGCTCACTCAGGCTTTTTATTAGCCTATAAACTCATAAATTTGAGTAAGTTCAAGGTAATTCAATTCGGGTATTCCTTTTTTTTAATGTCTAACTTATAAGTCACAATTGCCTAATCAGCTCACAAAACAGCTTGACCATTTGTGGTTCGGCTTTGGCAGCGGTAGATAAAATGTCTTCAACATTAACGGGCTCGAGGTGGTCTGGGTCGCATTCATCGGTTAAAACCGAAACCGCAACAACGGGTAATTTCAAATGATTGGCGACAATAACCTCAGGGACGGTACTCATGCCGACAGCATCAGCGCCTATAGTTTTTAGGTAACGATATTCAGCCCGGGTTTCAAGTTGTGGACCGAGTACAGATGCGTAAACGCCTTGGTGTAAAGTAATGTCTTCTGATTTGGCAATATTTATCAATTTTTGATTCATGTTTTTATCATAGGGACAACTCATGTCCACGAAGATGTTTCCTAATTTTGAAACACCTTTATAGGCCAACGGCGAACCGCCAAGTAAATTGATGTGATCATCAATCAGCATTAAGTCGCCTTTTTTAAAATCGAGATTAACTGCTCCTGCGGCATTAGAAACCAATAATTTTTTGACGCCTAAACGGTACATGATTCTAACAGGAAAGGTGACATCCAATAAATCATAGCCTTCATATAAGTGAAAACGACCTTGCATAATGACAGCTATTTTGCCTTCAATTTTACCGTAAATCAGTTTGCCTTTATGAAATTCGACAGTTGCCGTTGGAAAATGCGGAATATGGTTGTAGCTCACTTCGTGGATGATATCAACTTTGTCTAATAACTGCCCTAATCCTGTGCCGAGAATGATTCCAATTTCGGGGTTATCAAAACCTTTTTGTTTCAAATATTTTGTGGTTTCTTTGATATATTTCATTTTTAAAGCCTTTTTGCGTCTCAAGCAAAACTAAATATTTAATCCTAATGTGATGTAAATTTTAGGTAAAACTACGATTTGGTTTAAACTATTTGCAGTTTTAAACAGCCTATATTTTATATTGTTGGGATTACTCCGGTATTTCTCTGTAATTTCCTAGACTCATAGTCCAGTCATAAGTTTTGAATTCAAGATTTTCAGGTTTTTCGGGAGTAATCTTGTAAGATTTAAGGATAGATTTTACTTCATCAAGACCGCCAAAATCGCCCCTAAACCAGGAAAATAGCACCACAGTTTCTCCGGTTTTGGTGTTGGGATTATACTTAGTTTGTTCTTTTAGGTAGGTTTTAGTCATATAGTCTAATTGCTTATCCAAATCTTGTGTATTGTAAATAGCAACTGGGGGGCAACTTTTAGCACCGCAATTCAGTGCAAAATGAATACGCCAATCTATATCATTAACCCTTAATTTTCGTTCCCACTCTGGTCTGAATATTTTTTTGACATATCCCATTGAGATCTTTGACATAGAGTTTCGTATAATACCATGTTCAATGTCATCAAAAGATAATTTCTCACCTGCAATATTTACTCTGGCTTTACTGAAGAAGTCGCTTCTATTTTCTTCAGAAAATTGTTCAGGATTATTCGATAATGAAATTTGTATAAATGCATTATAAACATTAATCCAAAATGCCTTTTTCTGATTATCGTTTTTCAGCTGAGAGGTAAGGTCTTTCAAAGTACTGTTTTCTAATACTTTAACCTGCTTATCAGCCTTGACATTACTTTTAATGTTTAGAAGTAAATCTCGTGAGGTTTGCAAATAGTCAATATCCTGTTGTGCACTAGAAAACACAGTATTTAATAAAAGAATAAAACAGATTAAAGATTTCATATTATTACGTAAATTCGTGATATGTTGAGTATAATAATTCCAATTTACAACGAAGCGGAAAACCTGCCCAGTCAATTAACATTTTTACAAGGCAAAGCTGAAAAATCTCTTATAGAAATTATCGTTTCAAATTCACCGGACACCACTGACAATAGTCCGGAGATTTGTAAAAATTTCAGTAAAGTCAGATTTTTTGAATGCGATAAAAGAGGACGGGCCTATCAAATGAATTTTGGCGCCTCAAAAGCTTGCGGAGATATTCTATTATTTCTCCATGCTGATATAAAATTACCAGACGATTTTTATGAACAGGTCACGAAAGCTATTGATGATGGTTTCAAAATGGGATTTTTCTCTTATAGATTTGATCGAAGCACCCTTATGCTAAACATCAACAGCCACTTTACAAAAACTGATGGTTTATTCGCAGGCGCTGGCGACCAGTGTCAATTTTTCACCAAAGCAACTTTTAAAAAGTTAGAAGGTTTTAATGAAGACTACTGCATTATGGAAGATTTTGAAATCATGGACAAAGTAAGAAAGCGTAATATTCCATATACTATAATACAAAGTAAAGCCACCGTTAGCGCCAGGAAATACGATAAAGGCTCATGGCTAAAAGTTAACCTTATAAACGGCTACGTGTTTTTACTTTACAAACTGGGTGCTAAGCCCATCAAGCTGAGGCGAGTTTATAAAAGCTTACTCAGAGAAAGCGTATAAATTATTGATTAATTATTGCTTTAAGTTTAGGATGTCTTAAAGCATCTTCCTTAAAATCGATATCGTTTTTTTCCTCAAGTAAAGCCACATTTTTTTGAGACAAATGTTCAAGTGATTGTTGTAGAACTTTTTCTGTACTCCATGCTATGTCTTGAAATAGTTCAGGTATAAAATGACTCATGCCTAAAAGGTAATAACCGCCATCCTCGGCAGGACCAAAAACCACATCGTTTTCGTCTAAAAGCTGATAGGCTTTTTCTATCGTTTCACTATCAAGGTCTAAAAGATCGGTGCCAATAATGATCACTTTTTGATAGCCCTGTTTAAAATTATATGCAAAGGCAGATTTCATTTTCAAACC
>CAYMXD010000260.1:0-3533 GCA_964394095.1 uncultured Mesohalobacter sp.
ATTAAACAGGTAATATTTTATAAACCTCGTAAAATTCAAATATCTAAAAATTTGATTTTTATTTTGGGGAAACTAAAGGATAAGCATATTATTCTTTTACAAAACCCTTATAAACTTAAAGTGGGTGACTGGTTAAAGGCTAAATTATTATTTATGGGTAAACTCATTGTAGATAAAGCCATCAGGCTAAGAAACAGGTTGGGTAATGAAGCTGCTGTTTTTCAATATTCTAGACAGTCATGGAATCTGTTCTTTTAAGTTGGATATTGCCGAGGACTGGTTCTTGCATTCAACACATATGATTGAATCACTAGATAAAGCCGATAAAGATTGAGAAAGTTTCTAGACCACGTTTAGTTTTAGCTCTGGAGAAAAATAAATAAGTTTTTAACTCGCATTATTTGTTAGAACATTTGTAAAAACATTCTAATGAAAAGTAACGAAAATAACTCAATATCAAACTACTTTATGAGTGCTAAACTGAAGATGAATGCCATTATTTTCAAATCCCAGCAAAACATTATTTTAGTGAGCTATTTGGGCAAATTATGCTCTAATGCATAATGAGGTTTAACGTAATCGAAAGCTTGCTTTTGATACATTTATAAAATTAAAACGTTTTCGCTTGCATTTTCTATAAAAAAATTATTAGTTTTAAGGCTTAATTAAATACAAATTAACAATGGCAAACGTTTTATGGTTACAAGGAGGCGCCTGTAGTGGAAACACCATGTCCTTCCTTAATGCGGAGGAACCAACCGTAGTTGAGCTTATTACAGATTTTGGTCTGAATATACTTTGGCATCCGACAACTGGATTACAAATTGGAGATCAGGTGCAGGATTTGTTGAAAGATATTATTTCCGGAAAAGAGCAAATGGATATTCTTGTTTATGAAGGTTCTCTTGTTGAAGGTCCTGATGGCACTGGTACCATGAATTATTTTGCAGATCGACCAATGAAAGATTGGATAAAAGAACTTTCAGAGGTGGCAGGCTACGTTGTAGCTATTGGTGACTGCGCAACATGGGGTGGCATCCCTGCAGTACCGCCTAATCCAAGCGAATCAACAGGTTTGCAGTTTCACAAAAAGCAAAAGGGTGGTTTCCTAGGTGCAAATTATGTATCTAAAGGTGGCTTACCTGTGATTAATATTCCCGGTTGTCCCGCTCATCCAGACTGGATAACTCAAATTCTAGTGGCCATTGCTGTAGGTAGGATAGGTGATGTTAAAATTGACGACTATCATCGTCCGAAAACGTTTTTTACCAATTTTGTTCAGGACGGTTGTACTAATGTGACTAACTTTATTCAAAAGACAGATGGTGGTTTTGGAAAACGAGGAGGTTGTTTATTTTATGAGGTAGGTTGTAGAGGTCCTATGACCAGAGCCAGCTGTAACAATATCCTTTGGAACAGACAAGCAAGTAAAACCCGTGTTAATCATCCTTGCTTAGGTTGTACAGAGCCAGGTTTTCCTCATCATGATTTAAAGAAAGGCAGCGTACTTAATACCATGAAACATCTTGGTGTATTTCCAAGAGAAGTACCTACCGGTAGAAATAAGCTGGCTTATTATTTGGAAGCAGGATTCCAAAAAATATTACCGGTGAACAAAAAAGTAATGGAAACGTCTAAATAAAAAACAAAAAAATGTCAGTTAAAGAATTAAATATTTCACCCGTTGGAAGAGTCGAAGGCGATTTAGATGTAAAAGTTTATATCGATAAAGGTAAAGTAACACGAGCACATACTCAAGCGGCGATGTTCCGTGGTTTTGAAAAAGTTATGGAAGGTAAAGACCCGCAATCTGGTCTTATTGTAACCCCTAGAATTTGTGGAATTTGCGGTGGTTCTCACCTGTATTGCGCATCTTCTGCACTGGATACTGCATGGGGGACAAAATTACCTCCTAACGCCTTGCTGTTAAGAGCAATTGGTCAGGCTACTGAAACTCTTCAAAGTATTCCAAGATGGTATTATGCCATATTTGCGACAGATATGGCCAATAAGAAATTTGCCAACCAGCCTTTATATGACGAGGTCGTAAAAAGATGGTCTGCCTATGTTGGAGAAACTTTTCAAAAAGGTTTGACTGCCAGCGGTCTGCCTGTTCAGATTTATGCTTTGTTTGGTGGGCAGTGGCCACATTCGAGTTATATGGTACCAGGTGGAGTCATGTGTGCACCAACTTTAAAGGATATTACCAGAGCTCATGGTATTTTAGCTCAATTTAAAAATGACTGGCTCGAACCAATTTGGTTAGGATGTTCAATAGAACGTTATATGAAGATAAAATCCTGGGATGACATGCTGGAATGGGTTGAGGAGAACGATTCTCATAAAAACAGTGATCTAGGATTATTAATAAGAGCGGGACTTGAATTTGGTCTTGATAAATTTGGACAAGGTGTAGGTAAATTTCTCGCGACAGGAACATATCTTCATAAAGATATGTATAATAACCCAACAATTGAAGGTAGAAATAATGCCTTGATTTCACCAAGTGGTTTCTTTGATGGTGAAAATTATCATGAATTTGACCATATGAAAATAAGTGAAGATGTAAAGCATGCATGGTATAATGATCAGGAAGATGGTTTGCATCCATGGGAACAGCCATTACCAACTGCCGCTAAGTCACAGCCTCTGCATGACACAAATTTTGATAGCCAGTACTCGTGGTCTAAAGCACCACGTTATGACGGTCAAGCCGCAGAAGCTGGTCCATTGGCGCGTTGTGTGATGTATGCTAATCCGAAAAATAAGGATCATCAAATTCAGGACCCTTTGTTTGGAGATATCATAAAAAAAATGGGGCCAAGTGTGTTTACAAGAGTATTGGCCAGAATGCATGAAGCTCCAAGAATCTATACATTTATAGAAAAATGGTTATCTGAAATCGACCTTGATGGTGAATTCTATACCAAACCAGTAGAAAAAGACGGTAAAGGTTTTGGAGCAACAGAAGCAGCTCGTGGAGCCTTAGCCCACTGGATCGAAATTAAAGACGGTGTGATCAAAAATTATCAGGTCATGGCACCAACAACATGGAACGTAGGCCCTAACGATGCAGAAGGAAATCCCGGACCAATTGAGAGTGCTTTAACCGGCATAGATATAGAAGATCCCGCAGATCCTGTTGAAGTAGGAATGGTCGCCCGTTCTTTTGACTCCTGCCTGGTATGTACAGTTCATGCCCATGACGAAAAGAGCGGCGTTGAACTTTCTAAGTTTAAATTGTAAAATTATAATTTATAAACATCATTAAAACTTTCTCTGTGTTGTTTAACATGAGAAAGTTTTTTGATTTCAATTTGTATAATGAAGCAAGTAGCAATAATGGGTTTTGGAAACCCGGTGAGAAGTGATGATGGCGTAGGCATGTACGTCATTGAGGTATTGAGAAAAAAACTGAGAGAGAATAATTCTGTTAGTATTTTCGATATGGGTACAGCAGCCTTTGAAGTGTTGTTTGGGCTTAAGGGACATCAACAAATCATTTTAGTTGATGCTGTTATTAATACAAACGA
>CAYMXD010000260.1:3543-4292 GCA_964394095.1 uncultured Mesohalobacter sp.
GTTCCTGCAGAGGAAGTTTTGAGAACACCTCAGGACGACCCTATGGTTTTTCTCCATGGTATGAAATGGGATCAGGCCTTGTCTTACGCTAAAAAAATACTAGGGGAAGATTACCCGGAAGATATTCAAGTGTATTTAATTGCAGTTGAAAATACTAAACTGGAGGTAGATCTCAGTCAGCCGGTAAAAGAGGCAGGCGACAAAGTTGTAAATCTAATATTAGAAGAGCTTAAAGTTGCAGAAGTATTATGACAGAAAAGGTAAGTTTGAGATCATCTCATGTTTACTTAGATAGTGAATTGGTAGAGCGTGTTTTTGATAAAATCCACTATGCCTATGTTGCTTACTCTAAAGAACAACATCAAATTCTCATTACACCGGTGAGTAGTCAGTGGTTTATCAAAATGTTTGAGCCAACACAGTTTCTGCTAAAAGCCAGAAATTTGAAAGGAGACAGGACATTGGCCATAAGAGAAATTTTTATTGATAATGATTTAGATACGACCGATAGGGTATTGGAATATGAAGTGATTGAAAAAACAAACCTGATCAAAATTAAACTGTAATGGCTAAAAGAAACGAGCCTAGAGATGCCTGGCTGTTAGATGCTGAAGTTCAGTATAGAATAGAAGAAATAAAAAGTCGCTGGGAGGTTTCTTTAATTTTTATAGATACTAAAGATCCTAGTCATATATTAATTAGAAAAATAGGAGATTACAGATCAAAAAGATTAGCTGAAATTAACGCCA
>CAYMXD010000261.1:0-4279 GCA_964394095.1 uncultured Mesohalobacter sp.
ATTTTAGATTTTAGATTTTAGAAAGTTGTAATCTTATTCTGACTTACCAAATAAATTAGTTTGTTTAGGTTTAATCCTAATCATTATTCACGAAAAACAAAGCATTGACCATAAACAACTTACCGTTTTCCCAAAAGCTTCTGAAAAGCACATTATCTACCACATAAATAAAACTGCCTTTACCATGTCTTTCTTCGCCAAATAGCAGTGAATGTTTTTGATTGGGCAAGGCCTTGTGCCCTGCAAAACCTGAATACACTTTGGGGTCTGTAATGTAACCCACATTATAAGCTTTATCCATAAGGTCGTAACTGTTTGAACTGAGTTTTAAGGTAAAATAGGTGTTGTCGTAGCCAAAAGCGAGAGGATGGGTATGGTCTATTTCAGCCTTAAAAATGGCGCCGGTGATTCGTTTGCTGATTGCGTCACGCTCTCTTTTGGCATAAGAAATTAGCTTTTCAGGATTAAGCTCTTCAGCTGCAAGCTTTGTTTCCTTTGCCTTTTGTATGCTGTCTTTCTTTTTCGTTCTTTTTGCCTTTAGCCCAAAGCCTTTTTGATTTGCAAATGCCTTGAGTGCATTTTGAATAGCGATAACTCGACCGCCTTCTTTCACCCAATGCTGAAGTTTTTTTAACTGCTCTTTATCAATAGTTTTTTTGTAATTTCCATTCGGTAAAATAATCACATCATATTTACCTAAATCAAAATTTGCTATGTCTTTCAAATTTAAAGCTGTAAACGGATAATGAAGCTGTGTTTCCAAAAAATGCCATACCTCACCAAAATTTAATGAGGAGACGTCTTCGCCTGAAAGCACGGCAATCTTAGGCTGATGAATTAATTTCACATCCGGCGAACCAATGTCGGGTGCAGTTTCAGAAAACCCCGAAATGATGGGCTTTAATTGTATTTTATGGGTCATTGCTGAAACATTTAGACTTGCTATAAAATCATCTTTTTGTGTATTGTCGGCTTTGGTGATAATAAGGGCTCCTGCCTTGAAACTTTCGCCATTGGATTGAAAGGGTTTTTCCGTAAACCTGACTTTAAAACCATTTTGCAGTAATTCACTCAAAAACTTCGCATCCGCCATAGAATTCCATTCGCAGACATAGGCGTAGGCTTCTGCTACGGGAGTATAAGTATCTTCGTTTTTATCAGTTGTTTTCACTTTAGAAGTGCTCGCCACAGCGTCTAAGCCATGAGCATAAGCTAAAGACCAGGCGGTAATATCATAGGTTAAAGAATCTTCCAGTTTGGCTTGGGGTTCAAATAAAGCTTTTACCATTTTACCTTTGGGTTGATCGGTATGAATGACTAAAGCAGAATTTTCAACAGATGTTTTAGCTGTTTTAGCCGAATTATAATCATAGCCTTTTAAACGCTGTTTTTCGGCTTTAGCATATTGTATTTCATGTCTGTCTAATAAAGTTTTTAAGGCCGTCAACTTTTCAGGATGACCGTTGACTACAAAGCTTTTGTAGTTTAAATCCTCATTTTGAAAATATTGACTAAACTCTTGATTGAGTTTTTCAGCATTTTTAGAAGCTATTTCAACGGTTGAAAGCCCTGTAGTGGTATGATGTGCTATTCTATCAGTGAGCGTGAGCGTATCGTTTTCGCGGGTTAAAATCCCCAAACCGGCACTGCCGTTTCCTGCCTGTTCATAGGTCATTCCTATTGCACCCATATACGTGGGATAAGTGTCGCCATAACTGGGGTAAAATAAATCAAAACGCTCTCGGGTGAAGAAATACCAGCCTTCAGCATCAAAATATTTGGCGTGATTTTTACCAATTTGGGTTTGAAATTCTCTTTGCCATGGCGTGATGATTTCATGAAATGGTTTGGCTGCCGGGGCGAAGTAGTAAGGCTCGTTGATGCCTTGTTCGTGAAAATCGACATGAATATGCGGCATCCATTGGTTGTATTGTTTTAGTCGAGCTTGGGTTTCTACCTGTGTAGCCCAGGCCCAATCTCTATTTAGGTCGAAGAGGTAGTGGTTTGGTCTGCCATTTGGCCAGGGTTCGTCGTGCTCACGAGCTTGTGGGTCGGGGTTAAAAGGTTTATTGCCAGTTTGATTATACCAGTTGACATAACGGTCGCGGCCATCGGGATTTACACAGGGGTCGATGATGACTAAAGTGTTTTTTAGCCAATCCTGCTTTTCGGTCAGCAACTCGTAAAGCGTAAGCATTGAAGCTTCTGTACTAGATGCTTCATTACCGTGAACGTTATAACTTAGCCAAACCACAGCGATGTCTGAAGAAGATTCTCCGTCAACTAAGCCGGCATTTTTGAGGTGATTTTCTCTGATTTTTTCAAGATTTTTAATGTTTTCAGGACTTGAGACAAAGGCCAGGTAGAGGGGTCGGTTTTCATTGGTCTTGCCGTAGTTTATCAACTTAACCTGATCAGACTTTTCATTAGTTAGGGTTTGAAAATAATCCATCACTTGATGATGACGGCTAAAAGTTGTGCCTAATTCATAGCCTAGAAATTCGCTGGGCTTAGTTATATCCTGTGCTGAAAGGAATGAAATACATATAAGCTGAGTAAACAATAGAAGCAATATCCTTTTCATAAATAAAATTTTGCTAAAAATAGGGTATTCTTTTGAGGTGTGGTACACTATATTCATTTATGTCTTAAGCGTTTTGGGGTTTCGTATTTTCTGGTCCAATACATAATCCAAAATGTTATAAACACCGTTGGCAACACCCATACCAACCAGTGATTAAGGTCTAATCCGGCTGTCAAAAAAGCTGTAAACGAGGCGGTAAATGCTCCTGACATCTGCCCGATATGTCTGCCTATAAATTCGGTAGCCGGTTTGTCTTTGAGAGCAAAAAAACGAAAATCTTGAATTGCTAAAAACAGACTCAGTAACCCAAAAAAAAAGAACAAAATCGTTGGGCCGTTGGGGTATAATAACTTAAAGGCGCCTTCGATGATTAATGCTAAACCAAATAAACACATCACCCCACTATTTAGCCAGTCTTTCCAGATGTTGATGTTTTTAAGGGTATTCAGTTTGTAGAGCAAAGCGCGTTGACCGCTTACGACTAAATAAATGGTAAACACAGCAATGGCAAACAAAAACATATTCTCATGCCCGGGCATAAAACACACCGGAATAGATATCATGGCACTGGCAATCATGGCATATACAAAGATCTTTCCTGCTGTTTTGTGTAATCTCCGGCCTTTTTTACTTGCCATACTGATAAGGCCTGTAGTTAATCCAATGCCTCCAAGTGAAGCATGAACAATAATTAAGATATTGGCTAAATCCATGGTTTTATTTTTATACAAATTAAAGGCATGTTAAAGAATAAAAAAGAGCGAATTTACCGAACTGAAGAATACTCGGGATGGGTTGTGAAATATTAAGAGCTGTGCGAAGATTCTGTAACTTCGCAGCCTGAAATTATCATAAGATAACCTCCGAAGTTGTTAAGTGCTCCAATGCCTTTAAAACCATAAAGGTGTTAAGGAACATGAAGTGAAAGAATTTGAATTTACTCACATTATACGCTTTGCGAACATTGCGGAAACTTTGCGTACCTTGCGGTGAAAATTTAAATACCTTTTTTTTTAACAGTTTCATTTTCATAAGGATAATGAACCTATACATTTATTGGTTATCTAAACATTAATCCAATATGAAATAAAACCATATAATTCAGTCTTTTAGATCTAAACTCAAAGCTTTCAGCCTTTAGCATAGAATTTTTATTATTATTTACTTCACATCACTCTATTTTCTCTAAGCTATGTCTAATACACCGGTTGGTCTATTTTTCTCAAGGTCACGACCAAAACAATATTTAGCCTTATATTCGCCCAGTAATAATTCTTACAAAATTTTAAACCCATGGGAAGAGCTTTTGAATTTAGAAAAGCCAGAAAAATGAAGCGTTGGGCGGCAATGAGCAAAGCCTTTACGCGTATTGGCAAAGACATCGTTATGGCCGTCAAAGAAGGCGGACCTGACCCGGACACCAACGCCAAATTACGGGCAGTGATCCAAACCGCCAAGTCGGTGAATATGCCCAAAGACAATATTGAACGCGCCATCAAACGGGCTTCCGACAAAAACCAAGGCGATTACAAAGAAGTCCTTTTTGAAGGTTATGCCCCACATGGTATTGCCGTTTTGATAGAAACCGCAACAGACAACAACACCAGAACAGTGGCCAACATTCGCAGCTATTTCAATAAGTGTGACGGCAACTTAGGCACGTCCGGTTCTGTGGCTTTTATGTTTGACCATACC
>CAYMXD010000262.1:0-4266 GCA_964394095.1 uncultured Mesohalobacter sp.
AGTAGTTGTTGTAGGAAGTGGTGTTATCGACTTAGCAAACACCAGAGAAACACCGGTAGCAGTATCAACTGTTAAAAAAGACATCATTCAACAAAGAGCTATTGGTAATGTCGAAGTGCCGGAGATTATTAAGTACACGCCTTCAACCTATGTATCGGGCCAGACTGGTTTTGGGGACTCTCAAATTTTCATGCGTGGATTTGACCAAACCAATATTGCCACCTTACTCAATGGACAGCCCGTTAATGGCATGGAAGACGGAAGAGTGTATTGGTCTAACTGGGCTGGTATTGCAGATGTTGCCAATGCGGTGCAGGTTCAAAGAGGTTTAGGGGCGTCAAAATTGGCCATCTCCTCTGTTGGTGGTACAATCAACCTGATCATGAAATCATCTGAAAGACAGAAAGGAGGTTTTGTAAGATTCTTAGGTGGAAATGACAGCTACATGAAAGCTACGGCTTCTTATGATACAGGCGAAAATGCAGACGGCTGGTCCTTTTCAGTTTTATTAGACCACTGGCAAGGCCATAGAAAATGGGCTGAAGGAACTTACGGCCAAGGTCAGACCTATTTTATTTCAGCAGGTTACAGACCTAATGACGAGCATACATTCAACCTATTATTGACGGGTGCGCCACAATTACACGGTCAACGATGGTCGCAGTCTCAAGAAATTTTAGACGCCAACCCTAAGTTCAACCAACATTGGGGATATACTGAAGATGGCATTGAGTCTGAAAGACAAAACTTTTACCATAAGCCGGTCTTAAACTTTAACTGGGACTGGGATTTAAGTGATAACTCTCAGTTATCCTCTGTTGCTTACGCCTCATGGGGCCGCGGTGGCGGAACTGGACCAAGAGGTAATGGAAGAATACGAACTGAAGATCCTGATGGAGAAGGCCCCTTATACGGTCAATTAGATTATCCGGCGATTACAGCTCAGAACCAACAAATTGGTGTTGGAGGTGATTATAGTGCTCCGCTTGGTGCAGGTTACATCAGAAGAGGTTCTATGAACAACCACCAATGGTATGGTTTAGTATCTACACTTACCACAGACATCAACGAATTTGTAGAGTTTAGTGTTGGTGCTGATGTTAGATTTTACAGAGGCGATCACTTTAGACAAGTTATTGATTTTTATGGTTTAGAAGGTTGGAGTAATGATAGACCGGATGGAGCTGTTGTCACAGAACGTTTTGACGCTACGCCTTGGGCAGCACTTTTCAACTTTGCCGATGAAGGCGAAAGAATTGATTACGATTATTCAGAGAACATCAATTACCAAGGGGTATTTTCTCAGGTTGAATACGCCAAAGATGGATTTACAGCATATTTCCAGGGAGCACTTTCTAACCAATCTTACCAAAGAGAAGGCCGATTTACAGACCCGGGAAAATCAGAAAAAGAAAATAAAATTGGTTATAATTTGAAGGCTGGATCATCTTACGCCATTAGCGACAATATAAAAACATTTGTAAACGCAGGTTTTTATTCCAGACAACCATTTTTAGATAACATTTTTGAAAACATTAGAGGCTCTAACGACATTCTTAACCCAGCCGTAGATAATGAAGAAATCACCGGTTTAGAGCTTGGTTTCATCTTTGAAAATGATGCTAAAGACTTTAGAGCAAATTTAAACTTCTATTACACAGATTGGGCTAATAGGGTGATCTTAAGTAATGATATTGACGACAATGGTACACCCGATAATACGAATGACGATATAGAACTTAACATCTTTGACAGAGGTGTAAGACAACTGCACCAAGGTTTTGAATTTGATCTGCAGTACAGACCTATAAATGCAGTGACTTTCACAGGCTTTATTTCAGGTGGTAATTGGGTGTTTAAAGATTCTTCTAACGTGTCTATTTATAATGATGAAACAGGTGAGCTTGTTTCAACTGAAACCGGAACCGACAGAGAAGGTATTAGAGTGCCAAATGCTCCACAATTTTCAGCTGGATTAGGGGTTAGAGCAAATCTTTTTGAAGGCTTTTCATTGTATTACAACATCAACATGTACGATGAGCTATGGGTAAATGACAGTAATTCTGTACAAACTGAAAATGTGAATACACTGCCTGCCTACAGCATTTCTGATGCCGGCTTTAATTACGACTTTAGCATCAGTGAGCAAAGCTTTACATTTACCGCCAATGTCTATAATTTATTTGATAATGATGCTATTCAGCAAACGGATAGATTTGGGCTGATCATTTTAAATGGAACGACATTCAATGCTGCTTTACGTTATAATTTTTAACTATTAGGATTACAATTTATACTTTAAACTAAAAGCCGTTCGGTATATCGAGCGGCTTTTTTTTTAACATTAAATTCTGCTTTTCTAAAGATTGAAACACTCATAATTATGTAATTTGTACTTTTAAATTTCATGATTGGCATGGCAGCGGTTACTACACTTACATTATTGAAATATAGCGGATTTACTCATAAATTCTGGGCGTTACAAATGATGCAAAGTGCTAAGTCTTATTTAAAAAATGTTGAAGGTTTAAGCTTTTATAAATTGCTCGGAAGTGGCCAAGATGGCTTTAAACCACAACCGGATTGGTCGGTGTATGCTTTACTTCAAGTCTGGGACAGCGAGGCTGAAGCTGAACATTTTTTTGAGAATTCTACTTTAATTGAAAAATACAAAAAACACTCCATCCAATTAGCTAAGCTCTATCTAAAACCCATTGCGGCACACGGCTTATGGTCGGGGAAACAGCCCTTTGAATTTTCAGAGTATAGCTATGACGAATCTCAACCCGTGGCTATTATCACAAGAGCCAGCATCAAAACTTCTCAACTTAGAAGGTTCTGGAAGTATGTGCCACAAACGCAACGCGCCATAGAACAAGCAAATGGATTAATCTACACAAAAGGTTTTGGAGAGTTTCCCGTCTGGGAAATGGCCACTTTCAGTCTTTGGAAAAACATGGAATACGCCAAAGAATACGCTTATAAAAACAAAGCACACCGGAAAGCGATAAGCATGACCCGGCAGTATAATTGGTATAAAGAAGAACTCTTTTCCAGGTTTCAAGTTTATAAGGTTGAAGGAGATTGGATGGGGTTTGATAATTTGAAAATGTGAGAATTTGAGAATTTGAAAATTTGAGAATTTGAAAATGTGGCAATTTGAAATTCCAAGTTATGTATTTCAGATTTCAGATTTCAGATAAAACTATTGACATGTTCAAACTTGAAACTTTTAAACTCATAAACCTATAACCTCATAAACTAATTTGAAAATTTGAAAATGTGGTGATTTGAGAATTTGAAAATTTGAGAATTTGAAAATGTGGCAATTTGAAATTCCAGGTTATGTATTCCAGGTTTCAGATTTCAGATTTCAGATAAAAATATTGACATTTCAAACTTGAAACTTTTAAACTCATAAACCTATAAACTCATAACCCTTCGACTGCGCTCAGGACAACGCCTCATAAACTAATTTGAAAATGTGGTGATTTGAGAATTTTAAATTCTAGGTTTTATATTTCTGGTTTCTAATTTAAAATAAAAAAATTTAACACCTTCAAACTGGTAAATAAAACCAGAGCAAAGTGCTGCAATGCATTAAAAAACATTAAGGCATTTAGGAACATTAAGGACTAAAGCTGAATTTACTTATGCTATTTCCATTGCGAACTTGGCGTGAAACTTTGCGTGCCTTGCAGTAAAAATTCTAAACACCCTTTTTTGTAAACAGTTTAATTTTCAATTTAAAATCGAAATAAACGCTGTATTGATTAATCAACAACCAAATAAACCTTGATAATCAACCATTTGGCTATTTGTAATATAAAAGAGGGGCGTTTAGTATGGAGTAATGAGTAAGTAGTAAGACGTAAAAAAAATTATCTTATTAACTCGCAATAACAAACCCGAAACCAGAGCAAAGTGCTGCAATGCATTAAAAAACATTAAGGCATTTAGGAACATTAAGGACTAAAGCTGAATTTACTTATGCTATTTCCTTTGCGAACTTGGCGTAAAACCTTGCGTGCCTTGCGGTAAAACCTCTAAATACGTTTTGTTAGCAGGCTTAATTTATAAGTTTAGCAATACAATGAATTTATAAGTATTTGAATACTTTATATTTAATCAAAGTATTATATGAAAGTCCCTGAATGGTCACGGACCATAATCCAATTTTTTATAACATTCGAACGCATAAATTACATCTCGATACAAATTTTTCTCATTACAATCGAAAAATTCACTCGATGTGACGAATACAGG
>CAYMXD010000263.1:0-4262 GCA_964394095.1 uncultured Mesohalobacter sp.
CTGAATCAAGTTCAGCACAAGTACTGAATCAAGTTCAGCACATGAAAGCGGGATTTGTTCAAGTAACCTCTAAAAATAAAAAGCCACAAACAGGAAATACTCTGTTTGTGGCTTTTTTAGTTATTGAAAATCTTAACCTCAGGAATTACTCACCAAATCTTTTTGATTTCTAAATACCAATTCATCGTTGAATTGATCTAACAAGATTATACTGTCTGCAGTAACTTTCTGTGCTAAGATTTTTTTAGACAACTTATTAAGTACCTCACGCTGAATGGTTCGCTTAACAGGTCTTGCGCCATATTGCGGATCGTAACCCAATCTGGCGAGATGCGCTTTTGCTTCTTCTGTAGCATCCAAGGTTATGCCTTGTTTATTAAGCATGTTCTGTAACTGCTTGAGCTGTAAATCTACAATGGCTTTAATGTCTTTTTCATTTAAGGGCGTAAACATGATGATGTCATCGATTCGGTTCAGGAATTCTGGTCTGACGCTTTTTTTCAAGAGTTCCAGCACTCCTCCTTTTGAGGCTTCCATAGCCGTCTCGACATCACTTAGATTATCATACTTTTCCTGAATAATATGGCTGCCCATATTTGAGGTCATGACTATGATGGCATTTTTAAAATCTGCCACACGGCCTTTATTGTCGGTTAATCGGCCTTCATCCAAAACCTGCAATAGGATATTAAAGGTATCCGGATGGGCTTTTTCAATTTCGTCTAATAACACCACTGAATAAGGTCTGCGTCTCACCGCTTCAGTCAACTGACCTCCTTCGTCATACCCCACATAACCCGGAGGCGCACCAACCAATCTGCTTACCGCATGACGCTCCTGATATTCACTCATATCGATTCTGGTCATGGCATTTTCGTCATTAAACAAGTATTCGGCTAAGGCTTTGGCTAATTCAGTTTTACCAACGCCGGTCGTTCCGAGAAATAAGAAAGAGCCCAGAGGTTTTTTCTCGTCCTGTAAACCGGCACGGCTTCTGCGTACGGCGTCACTCACCGCCTGAATAGCTTCCTCTTGTCCAACTACACGCTTATGTAACTCATCTTCAAGATGAAGTAATTTCTCACGTTCGGTTTGCAACATTTTGGTCACCGGAATACCGGTCCATTTGGCTACGACTTCGGCAATATCTTCATAAGTTACTTCTTCTTTAATTAAAGTGTCAGCTCCCGCATTATCTTCAACTTGCTTTTGAAGTTTCTCCAATTCTTGCTGAGCATTTTTAATTTTTCCGTAACGAATTTCAGCAACTTTGCCGTAATCGCCATCACGTTCAGCGCGTTCAGCTTCAAGTTTAAACTGTTCAATGTCTGTTTTAATCTTTTGGATGTTATCTACCAAGTCTTTTTCGGTTTTCCATTTGGCATTTAGCGCATTACGCTCTTCTTTAAGTTCTGCTAAATCTGCTTTTAGCAACTTTAATTTAGCTTCATCTTTTTCGCGTTTGATGGCTTCGATTTCAATTTCCAGCTGTCTGATTTTTCGATCTAAAACATCTAATTCCTCAGGCTTAGAATTGATTTCCATCCGTAACTTAGAAGCCGATTCATCCATTAAATCGATGGCTTTATCAGGCAAGAATCTGTTGGTGATATAACGCTGAGACAATTCAACTGCTCCGATAATGGCTTCATCTTTAATGCGTACTTTATGGTGCGCTTCGTATTTCTCCTTAATACCTCTTAAAATTGAAATCGCAGACTCCGTATCGGGTTCATTGACCAAAACTTTTTGGAAACGACGCTCAAGGGCTTTGTCTTTTTCAAAGTATTTCTGAAATTCATCTAAAGTCGTGGCACCTATTGCTCTCAACTCACCTCGAGCTAAAGCCGGTTTTAGTATATTGGCCGCATCCATAGCACCTTGACCTCCACCTGCTCCAACAAGGGTGTGAATTTCGTCGATAAATAAGACGATTTCGCCATCGCTTTTGGTCACTTCTTTGATAACGGATTTTAAACGTTCTTCGAATTCGCCTTTGTATTTTGCACCAGCGATTAAGGCGCCCATATCTAAGTTGTATATCTTTTTAGATTTAAGGTTTTCGGGGACATCACCAGCGATAATTCTATGCGCTAAGCCTTCTGCGATAGCGGTTTTACCCGTTCCAGGCTCGCCGACCAGCATGGGGTTATTTTTGGTTCGTCGTGATAAAATCTGAAGAATACGCCTAATTTCCTCATCACGCCCAATCACCGGGTCAAGTTTGCCTTCTTCAGCGAGTTGATTGAGGTTTTTGGCATATTTATCTAACGAATTATAGGTATCTTCAGCCGTTTGTGAAGTCACTTTATCGCCCTGGCGTAATTCTTCTATAGCAGACTTTAAAGCTTTTTCGGTCACGCCCTGATCCTTTAAAATTTGTGCGACTTTAGAATTGCTTTTAAAGACCGCTAAAATTAAATGCTCAATTGAAGCGTACTCATCTTCCATTTTTTTAGCGATGATCGGGGCTTCATTCAGGGTTCTTCCCGCTTCACGTGAAAGCATGATATCGCTGCCCGAAACTTTTGCAAAACTTTTGATGGTGCTTTCCAAAACATCGGTAAAAAGGTTTTGATTGACACTGAGCTTTTTAAAGATAAATGGCAACACATTTTTATCCACTTCGAGAATGGCTTTAAAAATATGTTCATTTTCGATTTGCTGATGCCCAAATTCCTGCACGAGTTGCTGTGCTTTTTGAATAACTTCCTGGGCTTTTATGGTAAATTGATTTGGATTCATTTTCTTTGTATTATAGATTCAAAAAATAATAGTCAAAATTCGTACCTTTAAGATAGGTTGACAATTTGGCTGATTATTTTTTAGTTTTAAAGACATTTTGACGTATTTATTATGAAAAACAAAGTTTACATTAAAGATTGGCTTTCTATAAAACCATATCAGAAACATACTGATGTGGATATTTATTACTTAGACATTTGCAATGCTGTATATTCCAGTATAAGAAAGCACCATAACTATAAAACCTTAAAATATTTACTAAGTGAAAAGGATATTAAATCGCTGTCTGTAATCATAGTTTGTTATTTTGAAGATATTATCAGCAATGTTGGCATTTGGAAAACATTTACCAAGCTTCACCAAAAACAATACGGCAAACCTCTTCCCTACTACAATTTAGATAATTATGAAAGAGAGCAAACTAATGTTCAGGACATTAGTTTTATAATATGGAATTACATCAATACTTATTCAGTTCATGAAATTATCAATCCTAATGATTATATAGCCGTTGAATTTTCCCCTTGTATTTTAGATGTGCTTGATAAAGAATGGCAATACGCACCTGAAAATGAAAAACTTGCAGAGTATTTTCAACTTAAGGATTACGAGGGTAAAGACGAGTTTTATATCGTTAGAGCTTTTATTGAGAAAATTATGTTCGATTCTTGGCTATTGGCTCAAGACTTCCTTAACGAAATGATTGATAAGTTTAAAGAATTTGAAAACAATGAAGATGTGGATGATTATATGTTAGAAAAATACATGTATGATGCTAAAGATTCTATTGTTCTAAATTCAAAATCTAAACTACTCAATCTTTATGGCAAAGATTGGGCCGCTAATTATCTCACTGAAAGTCACAAGCTATACAATGACATTCTCCATATAAGTACAAAACTAAATAGTATTTTTAAGCTAAAAAAAGAGACCTCTAAATATTACATAATCATACACCTTGCAACCGATCAGGAGTTTCAACTTTTAAAGAGCAGTCTGGACATGCTGGAAAAGTTTAGATATGATAAATTATATTTTTTAGGTATTGTAAAATGGAAAAGTGAGTGGTTGTTTTCAGGAATTTTATCAGAGCTAGATTACAGCCAGGATATCATAGACCGAGAAAAAAATACTCCCGTTGGCCCAAATACTGTTTCTTTTGCAACCAATAAAGATCGGGAAATCATTAATGATGTCCTGGATAAACAATTGAAAGCGTTTAAATCCACCACAGGAGGTGAATTGATAAAAATTCTACCGGCTCGTGAAGTGGAACAGTTTTTCAATCAATATAATTTCAATTATCAAAAAATCATAGGTGTTTCTAGTGATAAGATGACAGATCCACCAAATGACGTATTTTCTGCTAAATTTAATAATAATGAAGATATTGTTGTGATTTTCTTTAATTCTAAAGGTGGGTTAGAAAACTATTTTAATATAGAATCTGCTTTCCCCATACATACCAATATATTTTTTGATGAAGATTATGCCTATGAAGATATTGATGACCTGAT
>CAYMXD010000264.1:0-4248 GCA_964394095.1 uncultured Mesohalobacter sp.
TCATTCAATTTTCATCAACGTAATTCATTTTCAACGTTCTGATATTCAATCGCAAATTTCTCTTTTTAAGATTTGTTTTTTTTTAAATGCATACCAACGGATTGGTGTATGGTTAGTGGCGACTAAAAATACACGAACCTTTTTTATTCAATGGTAAAATTTGCAAAAAAATTGGACTTTTTGTTTTAGCCAAAACCTCGCCATTAACTATACACCGTGTTGTAAGCTGCCCTTATTCTACAATGACTTGATGTCCTTCCGATTTGCCGTCGTAGTAAATTCTTAGTATGTAAATACCTTTTCTTAAATTATTTGCATTAACCCTAGCTTTATTATCATTTATCTCAATCCTACTCATAAAAAGACCATTTAAATCTAATAGTTCACCATAAATATTTTCTGAACTTAAGGGCTGTTGAGACTTATCAACCAAGCTAATGTTAAATTGAGTTGATGATGGATTTGGATAGATTTTGTAAATATTTGAAGTCCTAAATAACACAGGAACACCATCTCCTTCTTCTACATAAAATGTTTTTGAAACAGGGTAAAATCCACATCCATTTGTAGCTCTAACTTGTACTGAATAAAATCCGCCTGGAATATCAAAATCTGGTTTAACTGTAAATAGACCATTATGAATTTGGTTTAATACAAAATGTTGACTAGCATTTGGGAATTGATTGCTAAAAAGAACCCAATTAAAACTAGAGGCATTATCAAAACTAGAGGTATTTACACTAAACAAACCTGTTTGACCAGGGTCAAGACTATTTGGTCCTGAAATTGAAGTAGGTTGATTAGTAATAGGACCACCAAACCAAATATCCCTGAGAACTTCATTTGGTCCACATTTTGCTGAAATAGTATTTGCAATAAGAGTTACAGGACCATTATAACTGCTATTTCTTGTAACTGTAACTTGATTTGTATTTGATGTATTTACAGAAACACTACCAGCATTTGGTGGATCTATTGACCAGATTACTGAGTCTGGTCCATCCTGAAAAGTAAATGTTCTACTATCGCAAATAAGACCAATACCAGAAATGCTACTAATACTGTCGCAAACATAAGAACAGTCATCTAAAATTGGATAATCAGCCGGTGACTGCGCCTCCAGTTCTTCTGCTAACCAAAGTCCATTTCTGGCTTGAAAAGAAATATGTTTGTTATTTGAATTAAAATAATTTCTGGGGTCGTTTAATGGTGAATTATTTCTATCATTTTGTATGTAGTCAACAATAAATGAATCAAAATTACTTTCCAAATTACTATCCTGAATCATACCACCTGATGTAGTTTTAAGATAATCATTTGGATTAGGATTATCACCGTTAGTCTTAACGATATCCAAAGCACTAACCGTTGGGATAAACCCATATTGGCGATGAAATATTTGAATGGGTGGGACTTGACTAGGTAGATTTATGGCAAAATCGAAATCACATACATTTTGACCATTAACATTCGAACATTCATAAGGATTAACATCAAAATAACCTCCAGCATAAGAGTCATAGGGTAATGCTGATGATGGAGAATCAAATGTTCTGTTAGTTAAGTCATATTCTATTTTTGGACCTATCCATAACACTCTTTTTTCATACCTAATACGTCCTCTATAAATTTGACCTTGTGTGCCTTGCAATGGCGTTGCATAAAAATCAAAATTATATCGCCATTTGGAGCTTCCAGGTATAGCACCAACGATGGCAAGACCAAAGTCTAGTGGTCTTGTTCCACTTAATAGAGGTACACCTATCATATTAAGCAGATCTCCAAAAAAGTCTGGATTATCTACATCGTCAATTTTAAAAAGTAGGTCGCCTGGGTTAAAGCCATGGTCTTCTGCACACTCATTACCGTTACTGATGGCTACATTTCGGCTCGCAAGTGGGTAGCCTACACTGTTCAATTCGGCTTGCCAATCGTCGTAATAATCTTGTGTTTGTGTATGATTCCAAGTTTCTAAAGACCAGTAATTTAATTCTCTAGCTGCTGGAGTATCTTGTATGCCTAAGTTGGCTAAAGGACTTACGTAAGGATCTACGGAGGTGTTGGCACCGAACCAATTGATAAAATCGCTAACACTTTCGGCAAGATTAAAGGCTATGGGTACAATTACTTCCCCTGTAGCAAAAGCTAAAGGCGTCTGCACGTATTGTAATTTGACATGCCTGGTAAAATGTTGTAAACTCAATGGCGTGTTTGCGCCTTGCATAGGGCTGTCGTGGGCTATAAACAAGCGCACATCATGAGGCGAAGTGTTTATGGGGTCACTTGGATTAAAGTTGGGGTCGTCTTGCTCCCATTTGGCTAAGGTGTAACGGCTGATTACACCACCCATGCTTTGCCCAAGGATAACATTGGGCTGTGTACCTGTTTTTTCGTTATTGACCCATTCTATCACTTGTTTTAGGATACGGCTGTTGTCTTCCATTGAGGCTGTCCCTTTTATCCAATCGACGTAAATGATGTCGTATTGAGAATTGTTAAAAAGTAAATTCTCAAGATTAATACCAGCAAAATCAATTTCATTTCTAAAAGAATTAATACTTGTGTCCCCATCTTCATCGGCTGGGTCGGTAATATGTCCAGAATCAAAGCCTTCGACAACAATTAGAGGTTTTGTAATTTGACCACTTGTCATTCGGCGTATGGTTAAATCTGCCCCTATGTAACTGCTGGTAAAAGGGACACCCTCGCTGATACGTATTTTGTTGGGTGCAGAAAGCATTGTTGACTTTATAGGTACTGCATACATATCCGGGACATCAATTTTAAACTTTGTTCTGGATAGCATTTGTTGTCCATTGGTCAGGTTTATTCGTGTAGTGAAATCATGTACTCGATTTTGAGTAAAATTGACTGTTAGGTATTGGTCTAAAGTAATAGACTTCCATCCTTGACCGTTATCAAAATTCATCTCTATTGTGGCTATTTGCCCAGAGATGTTACTTAAAAATAAATTGCTAGGCAACATAAACTTTAACGTTTTGCTACTGGATTGATTGGTAGACGTTGCCACTGCCATGGTGTGTTTTGTTTTATAAGGGTTTTGCCATACTCCATTGGTATATTTGTCGTAGTAGCGGTTATTGATGACCCTTATTCTGTTTTGGCTTAAGGCAAGGGTGTCCAGGTGTTGGTATTCAAAAAGTAAGCCTGAAAGCACAATATTATTCTTTTCCATCAGGTTTTTTTGATAGATGTGTTGGGCTATATCGTAAGCAAATTTTTGATACTGTGGCGTATGGGTGGTGTCTGTACTAGTTTTAGCCATATACAGCGTTTTGTAGATGTTGCCCACCACATTCAAATCTACATAGTTGGTGTCTCGTGCTACACCGTCATAAGCAGTAATATCCGTAAACTCCATAGCATAATCTAATAAATGGCCAGAGCTGACTTTAGATTTGTCTAAATATTCAAAAATGTTGTTAATTTCTGTTTTCCAGTCGGTGTCAATTTCTAACTGAGCAAAGATAAAGTTAGGTAATAAAGCTAAAATAATAAGATAATGTTTTTTCATTTTTGTGGTTTTACGGTTGTTAATTATTGTGCATAAAAGGAGTCAAATCTTCCTTCTGTAATTTGATAAACTTGACCATCCTCTGGGTTAAATATTTCAAATTCGAAAGTTCCTGATACAACTTTGTTTTCATCGTCAAACCTTGTAATGTTAAGTGTGCCTGTGTTTTGTTGACTGGTAGAATAACTTACAAAATCTCCAAATCTTACCTCACCATATAAATTTCCCATATCTCTTTCTGTAAGTTCATTTAAACCTATTTCAATTTCTTTTTCGCTTGACTCTATGGAAACTGTTCTTGGAAACCCTCCATTCCTTGAGAAACCAACTGCAAAATAATATTCACCATCTATAAGTTGGTAATAGCAAGTTACGCCACCAAAAGCATAAAAGGGCTCTCCGTTTACGAGGCATCCAAATGTGCCTGCTCCGGTTTGTGTGGCTTCGGGTAGGCAGTCTATGCCTTGGCAGTTAGGGGAGTCGTCGTCGCTGTCGCAGCTTATTAAACTTAGAATTTGGAATAAACAGATTAATAGAAATATATTTCTCATGCTTTTATATTTTTAAAGTTTTCAGATTTCACTACACTAGAGTTTATTGTTCTCTTATTTATATTAACAAATTGTTACCGTTTTGTTTTCATTTCAGGGTTGCTTACAACGGTCTAGGCTATACATAGTGCGGGCTAAAAATACGATTTCTATTCAATTAAG
>CAYMXD010000265.1:0-3066 GCA_964394095.1 uncultured Mesohalobacter sp.
AATATAATCATAAATAACTCTCTGTATTTCAGTCCTGATATTTTCGGTAATCAAATCTTTATTGTCCATATCGGGATGAATACGGTTAGACAAAAACACATAAACTATATTTTCATCCGGATCTGCCCAGGCGTAGGTGCCGGTAAATCCACTGTGGCCAAAACTGTTCATCGATAAACAACCACAAGTCGGCCCAATATCATCCAATTGGGGCTTATCAAAACCAACACCTCGCCTCACCTCTTCTTCACAGTAGTAGCAAGTATTAAAGCGTTGTATTGTCGATTTTTCAAGTAGTGTTGTTTCTCCATAGGTCCCATTATTGAGATACATCTGCATAAATTTGGCAACATCATTGGCATTACCAAACAAGCCGGCATGACCTCCAACACCACCCATCAGTGCAGCACCCTGGTCGTGAACATGACCATGAATTAATTGTTTTCTCCAAGTTAAGTCGAGTTCAGTAGGTATGATTTGGTCTTTACTGAAGTTTTTCAACGGAAAATACTTCATATGCCGAATCCCCATTTTGTCATAAAATCGATCTTCAATTAAATAATTAAGTCCGGCATTATAGCGTCTTTCAATAATTCGCTTCAAAAAGTAATAAGGCAAATCGCTGTACTTGTATTCCGAATCTTCTCTTAAATCACTTGTTATGATTTTTAAGTAAATGCTATCGGTATAATCGTTCCTAACATAAAGATTATTAGCGACTTTTTGAGTATGTGCAAAGTCCGGTTTATCACTGTAATACAACTCAGGATTCATCAAGGTCTCTAAATAAAACGGAATCCATGCCTGCAATCTTGCATAATGAGACAACATGCGTTTAAAACTGATATTAGATTTATTGGTTTTAAGAAGTTCCGGTAGGTGTTGAGATAAAGTGTCATTTATATCTATCTCTCCCTTTTCTTCCATTTCCATAAATAAAGGAAGCGTTGTTAAAATTTTGGTTAATGACGCCAAATCATAAACATCTTCATCTTTAACCTGCTGTTGTTGTTCATAAGTATGAAAACCGAAATTTTTCTGATAAACACTCACCCCGTTTCTGGCTACAATCAATTGTGCTCCAGGGGTCATGTTTTTGTTAAGAGCATGTTTTACGATGGAATCTATCTTAGTTTCAAACTCAGGATTTAGTCCCTGATTATGACTAAACCCATAAGCTAACCTCTTAATATTTCTAAATCTATGACCAGAACCCTCGGGATAAAGTGAATTGATGCTAACAGGTAGTTTCCCTTTAGCATCTCTGGCCCCGAATAAGATTTGAGCCGCAGCCGACTGCGCTAAAGCAGAATTTTGATAGGCCTGAACAATAGCTTTTATATTGACATAACTTTTGATGTCACTCAATGCATACGGACTGGCGAAGTTAACAAGGACTACCGGCACTTGTAGGCTAATCTCATGCAAAGCTACAAGCTCTTTTTCTGTAAAACTAAAGGAATTCCAAGGTGAGGAATCTGAGGTGTGATGGCCAATAATGACTTTATCGTAAGGTTTTAATTGCTCAATCTTTTCATTGAGTAATTGATTAGGGTTAATCACATCCACTTGGTCATAACGATTTAGAATATTTAAAAATTCAGAATTATCTGCATTGCCCATTTTTAAATAGGCTATGCGTTGTGTATCTAAATTTTTAAAGGGCAATACATTTGAACCATTTTTCAGCACACTAATGGCATGGGCAATGGCTTCCATATAAACGGCATCATTTTCTGAAGAATTTAGGTCAGCTGAAAGATTCTTGAGATTAACCTGTGTTTTTTTATGTAATCCGGATTTGTATTTGGCATAAAGGATTTTTTTGACGGAATAAGCCAAGCGATTTTCAGTAATCTGTCCTTTTTTATAAGCTTTCTTAATTTTTTTGATGCCTAAAGGAATGTTTTCTGATATCAACAGTATGTCATTTCCGGCTAAAAAAGCTTGTAAGTCTATTTCCCCGGGTTCATCAAAATTTGAAGCCCCCTTCATGTTTAAGGCATCGGTAAAAATTAAGCCTTGAAAGTTCAGGCTATCTTTAATCAATCCCGTGACGACATTTTCTGAAAGCGAGGTTGGTAAATTCCTTTGAGGCTCTAATGAAGGGACGTTTAAATGCGCCACCATCATACTGCTTAATTTGGAATCGACCAATTGTTTAAATGGGTAAAGCTCTACGCTATCCAGTCTTGCTTTGGTGAATTGAAGTGAGGGCAGTGTTTTATGCGAGTCTGTATCGGTATCGCCGTGACCGGGGAAATGCTTAGCGCTGGATAAAATGCCCACTTCATCAAAAGCATCTACAAATAATTTGGCTTTTTTTGAAACCTCGTCTTTATTCTCACCAAACGAGCGGTTGCCAATAATTGGATTTTTAGGATTGGTATTAATATCTACCACCGGAGCAAAATTAATATGAACGCCCAATCTTTTATTGTGTTTAGCAATCTGTTTGGCTACCCTTTTCACTACCCTGTCATCTTGAATTGCCCCCAAGGTCATGTTCCAGGGGAAGGCATAGGTAGAGTCTAAGCGCATGGCTAATCCCCATTCGGCGTCCATAGCAATCATAAGCGGATGTTGGCTTAAAGATTGATAGGTATTGGTAAGTTTGGCTTGTCTATAAGGCCCACCTTTAGAAAAAATGATGCCGCCAATATGGTATTTTTCTATCAGCTCTTCAATATTTGATCGAGGCGACTCTGAAAACACATCAACCATAAACAGTTGGCCTATCTTTTCATCAAGCGACATTTGATAATAGATACTATCCACCCATTGTTTTTGTTTGATAGAATCTGAAGTAATAAGCGGTTTATACGGATAGTTCTGCGCATTTAGCTGAATAAACAAAAGAAATAAGAACGGATGTAATATGTATTTCATTTAAAATATAAAATTTAAAAACTAGAAACCAGAAACTAACTAAAGAAACCTCGCGTGCCAACTTTCTTTTAGCGGGACTTCCCAGTAGTCTTCAAATTCCTGTTTAGAGGCCACGAGATTATTAAATACAATGGTATTGGCATTCACGGCTTTTTGTTTTACCATTTTTTTAAAATC
>CAYMXD010000265.1:3076-4233 GCA_964394095.1 uncultured Mesohalobacter sp.
ATAGAACAGCCGGAAGTCGAGGACTGACTTTCATCGGCACTAATAATGATAAAGCGTTTGTATTTTATTAGATATGAGGTTTTTAATTCTTTGCCATGAGCCGCCCAAGCTTCCAAAAAAGTTTGCATATCTTTTGAAATTTGCTGGATTTCTTCATCTGTAAAGCTTCTATTGCATTGGTAAATCCATATCCGGGATTCGCCTGAAAGTTCATTGAAATTTACTAACATAGTTTATACTAATTTTAGTGTCGTTTAAAATACTTAAGTTAAAAATTGTTTTTCGTCATCATCTGCCTGATTAAATTTCTCATATATTTTTTGATCATAAATACTTGCAGATAAAATTTCGTCTTGTTTAATGATAATATCTGTATTCAAATTGATAGATTCAACATTTTCATCATCATCTTCTATTTCCTCAATAAATTTGTCTACTACATTAAAGTAGTCAGTCGTAATATGTATTTTTTTTGTTTCACTATCTCGATAACCACTTATTATAGGCGTAATTGATAAATAATTTGTCTTTTGTGGAATAGGAATTGTTTCAGAAAACCCAACATAAACTTTATTATTTTTTAAAGTTATCTGCATTGCGAAACCTTGTTCAACTGAATCTTTGAATAATCTTTCGATTTCGTCGCCATTTTGACGGATTGCCCATACTATTGGCTCATCTTTTTTGAATCTTTTTCTAATTATTAAGTTAGATAGCCAAACAAAAAATAAACTGATAATGCAAGAAAAAATTATTGTCCAGAAATAATCTGGTTTTTGAATCGGAAAGATTTTAAGAAATTCAATTATTGAAACTATTAGTTGTTTACAAATAACTTCGATCATTGTGCGTAACAAGAAACCAGCTATACCAACTAACAGACCCAAGGCAACAGATTCAAATAAAATTCTATTCCTTGAAAGTCTTTGAATATTATATTTAAAAATTAGAGAATATGTTAGGATTAAATATCCTGTTATAAGTGGTATTAGATATAAATTATATGGCACGTTCTTTACTTTGAGATATTTCACTTTTTATAGTGACAGAGTCTCTCATTCTCTCAATTATCCTTTGTATGTCCTTTCTTTTGTAAAAAACTTTTTTATCAACGAATAACCTGCCCCCATAAGTACCACGAAGTCCAGTGTCTACTT
>CAYMXD010000266.1:0-4212 GCA_964394095.1 uncultured Mesohalobacter sp.
TTATATTTAACAAAGGGTTTTTGGTTATCTGAAAGAGATTACCAAAAAACTAGGTGAACTCCCAGATTGGTATTTAGGCCATGAACATGATTGGCAAGTCATGGATATTTATCGACGAATTAAAATAAACTAATTTGCATTGAATGAAAAGAAGAAAATTTATACAAAAAGGCAGCTTAACCGGTCTTGCATTGGCCGTTGGAACAAGTTATATAAGTTGTGCAAAAAACAAACCCAATACTAAAGCTATACCAGCAGAAGATTCTAAGATAGAATCTATCAAACCTCCAATAGTTGTGGCCACCTGGAATGTCAAAAAGGCAACCGCAAAAGCATGGAAAACGCTCCAATCTGGAAAATCTGCCTTAGATGCCGTGGAACAAGGTGTAATGGTTGAAGAAGCAAATGAGAAAAACCAAACCGTAGGCCTAGGTGGATTACCCGATCGAGATGGTAATGTAAGCCTTGATGCCTGTATTATGAATAAACATGGTGATTATGGAGCGGTAATCAGTATCGAAAATATTAAACATCCTGTTGCTGTGGCCAGAAAAGTGATGGAAGACACACCACACGTCATTTTAGCAGGAGACGGTGCTAAAAAATTTGCACTGGAAAACGGGTTTAAAGCGGAGGATTTGTTAACTGCTTCTTCCCAAAAAGCATGGGGAAAATGGAAACAACAATCAGAATATAAGCCCATCATCAATATCGAAAATCACGATACCATTGGGATGTTGGCTATGGATAAAAATGGTGATATTTCAGGCGCGTGTACCACAAGCGGATTAGCTTATAAAATGCAGGGGAGAGTTGGCGATTCGGCTATCATAGGATCTGGTTTGTTTATCGATAACGACATTGGAGGTGCCACGGCAACAGGCTTGGGTGAAGAAGTCCTCAAAACAGTGGGTAGCTTTTTAATTGTTGAACTTATGCGACAAGGGAAAACACCTCAGGAAGCCTGTAAAGAGGCTATTAAAAGAATCATCACTAAAAACCCAGATTACAAAAATTTTCAGGTCGGCTATATTGCAATGAATAAAAAAGGAGAAGTTGGCGCATTTACTATACATGAGGGATTCAGTTATACACTTTATCAAAACGATAAAAACGAAAACTACGCGTCAGAATATTTTAATAAAGCCTAAGCGCGACCCTTTTTAATTCAATTGTCTTGAATTAAAATCTAAATCGGGACCCGAATTAGAAAAACACCATTAAGGTGATTTGATAAAATCGACTTAATGGTAGACTTTTTTTTGTTCGTTTTTCATTTGAAAACTTTCAAATGAAAAATCCGGGTTAAATCACCCCGTTTATAGAGAATTTTTACTGAAAACTTAATTTTATAAGTTTTGTCGTTTTTAAAAATAAAACACAATCTAACATCTGTCCGAAGTTTGCAACTTCGGACTTCATATAAGGTTATCTTTTTTATAGAATTATCAAAGAATTAATCAGGTGGACTAATACATAACTCAAGTTTCTGAGTGTTCTGTGTATAAAACTATAAAACCGAACAGAAAGATGTTGATTTTAAACATGCAATAAGTATTAACTTATGGGATTTAAAAACAGGCTTGAATGCGCCTAAATCAAACAAAAGCGTTTAGCTTACCATAATTTTATTGTATTTTTGCCGTTTGTGCATTAAGCTAACAACCTATGATTTCATTTTTTTCAAAAGACAGCATTGCTTATTTTGCTGTGTTACATGCTGACCAATTTTCGACTGTTGATCTTGACAAACTGTACTGGCTTTTTGGTGAAGCCGAACACTGTATGCCCAAACCGAAAAAGCAAAAATATATCGGGCCGAGAGCGAATATGATTTCACCCTGGTCGACCAATGCGGTTGAAATCACCAGAAATATGGGATTGACGGGTATTGAACGTATCGAAGAGTTAACGGCGGTAAAATTAGATTTCAAGGCTTACGATCCTATGCTTTTTCAGGAATACGCAAGTTTAAGCCAAGAGATGTTTGATGTGAATGTAACACCGGAACCGGTTAAACCCATAGAAGACATTGCCGCTTACAATACCTCTGAAGGTTTAGCCCTTAGCGATGATGAAATCGAATACCTGAACAAACTCAGCAAAAAAATGAAACGCCCTTTAACCGATGCTGAAGTTTTTGGATTTTCTCAGGTCAATTCAGAACATTGCCGACATAAAATATTTAATGGTCAATTTATCATTGATGGTAAAACAAAAAAAGAATCCTTATTTAGTCTAATAAAAAAGACCTCCAAGCAAAATTCTAATGAAATTGTTTCGGCTTATAAAGATAATGTCGCTTTCATCAATGGTCCAAAAGTTCAACAATTTGCGCCTCAAAAAGCAGATGAGGCTTCAATATACGAAAACAGAAGTGTGCAATCTGTAATTTCACTGAAAGCCGAAACCCATAATTTCCCCACTACCGTAGAGCCGTTTAATGGGGCGGCAACTGGAAGTGGTGGCGAAATACGAGACCGAATGGCCGGTGGTCGTGGGTCTATTCCTCTTGCGGGAACGGCTGTTTATATGACCTCTTATTCGAGGCTTAATAACGAAAAATCTTGGGAAAAAGCTATTGAACCCAGAAAATGGCTATACCAAACCCCTCTCGATATTTTGATTAAAGCATCTAACGGCGCTTCAGATTTTGGCAATAAATTTGGACAACCTTTAATTTGCGGTTCGCTGCTTACGTTTGAACACAGCGAAAATAACGAAACTTTAGGCTACGATAAAGTCATTATGCTCGCCGGTGGTGTTGGCTATGGACTCAAAAAACAAGCGCAAAAAAACACACCAAAAAAAGGAGATAAAATCATCATTTTAGGCGGAGATAACTATAGAATTGGTATGGGCGGTGCTGCGGTATCTTCAGCAGATACCGGTCATCAGGACAGCAGCATAGAGCTTAATGCGGTACAGCGTGCCAATCCAGAAATGCAAAAACGAGTCTCTAATGCCATAAGAGCTTTGGTCGAAACTTCAGACAATCCTATCATATCAATCCATGACCATGGCGCCGGAGGTCACCTTAACTGCCTGAGCGAACTTGTAGAGGAAGTCGGCGGCCATATCAATCTTGATAAATTACCGGTGGGAGACAAAACGCTCTCTGCAAAAGAATTGATAGGCAATGAATCTCAGGAACGAATGGGCTTGATTCTATCTCCGGAGGATACAAAAATACTTCAAAACATAGCTGAGCGAGAGCGCGCGCCGTATTATGAGGTTGGTGAAGTGACCGCAGATCACAAGTTTATTTTTAAAAGTGAGACCACAGGTGAAACACCTATGGATGTAAACCTTGAGGATTTGTTTGGAAATTCTCCTAAAACCATCATGAAAGACTCAAGTCTTAAAACAACATTTCAAGCGCTGGAGTATAACCCTGAAAGCCCTAAAACGTATTTGGAACAGGTGCTGCAACTTGAGGCCGTAGCCTGTAAAGACTGGCTAACCAACAAAGTTGACCGTTGTGTTTCCGGAAGAGTGGCCAAACAACAAACGGTAGGTAAAATTCAATTACCCCTAAATAACTGTGGGGTTGTAGCTCTGGACTATGAAGGCAAAGAAGGCATTGCAACTTCCATAGGACATTCGCCAATATCGGGTTTGATTAACCCTAAAGCAGGTTCGCAGAATTCTATCGCCGAATCTCTAACCAACCTGGTCTGGGCACCGCTCGAAAAAGGACTCAAGTCGGTTTCACTTTCAGCGAATTGGATGTGGCCTTGCAAAAATCCGGGTGAGGATGCCAGGCTTTATGAAGCCGTAAAAGCTGCTTCAGAATTTGCAATTGATCTTGGCATTAATATACCGACAGGAAAGGATTCCCTGTCTATGAAACAAAAATATGGAAACAAAGAAGTCTTGTCGCCTGGAACTGTCATTATTTCTGCTGCCGGGCACTGCAATGATATTTCAAAAGTTATAGAGCCTGTCATGCAAGTTAATGGTGACAGCCTTTATTACATTAATTTGAGTCAGGATGAATTTAAACTTGGAGGTTCTTCTTTTGCTCAGATTTTAAACCGCGTGGGACAGGACACTCCTGAAATAAAAAATGCAACCTTCTTTAAAAATGCTTTCAACGCCATTCAGGGATTGATCAAAAAAAATCTTATCGTTGCCGGACACGATGTTTCTTCAGGCGGACTGATTACCTGTCTGCTTGAAATGTGCTTTCCGGATATTAATACGAGTGCA
>CAYMXD010000267.1:0-4208 GCA_964394095.1 uncultured Mesohalobacter sp.
AGCAAAACAGGCTATTGACAGTCAGCTTCAGGAGACTCAATTGAATTTAAATAGATTTTCTACTGGTGTTTATGTTCTAAAAGTGAGTTCAATAACTGAGCAAATAAGTACAAAAATAATTATAGACTAAGTCATTATATCAAACAACTGCTAGTAAAATATTTAGATTTATGTCTAAAGTTGCTTTGTATATTGCTAAACCTTTCTCATGAAAATAGTTCAGCTCGCTGTTATATATTATTATAGCATCCCAATTTTATACCAAAATCAAGTGTATTCAGTACAAAAAAAAGCCTTAAACTAAAGATTATAAGGGTTCAGCGTTTTATAGCAGAAAAAATTAACTTTACTTAACTTTGTAAAAAGAAATCTATGAAACCCTTTTGCTTTGCCTTACTGTCTTTAATCCTCTCTGTATCATGTGATAATGATGAGGCAAATGCTGAAGTTCAGCAGGAACTCTATTTCCCACCGCTGACCGGAGAGGCCTGGGAAAGCATTTCAGCGGAAAGTCTGGGATGGAGCACGGAAGACCAAAACGATTTATTTCAGTATTTAGAAGCTAACAATAGCCGCGCCTTTATCATCTTAAAAGATGGTAAAATAGCGATTGAAAAATACTGGGGCGATAATATTTTGGGGACAACTAATTTTAACCGAAACACCAATTGGTACTGGGCCTCTGCCGGAAAAACCCTAACCGCTACCTTAACCGGGATTGCTCAGGAAGAAGGGGTTTTAAATATCAACGACAAAACTTCAGATTATCTTGGCAGTGGCTGGACATCCTTATCTGCTGAAAAAGAAAATTTAATCACAATAAAAAATCAATTGAGCATGACGACAGGATTGGATTATGAGGTAAGTGATTTGAATTGCACCTCTACATCCTGTCTGACTTTCAAAGCAGATGCAGGTACGCAGTGGCACTATCATAATGCGCCGTACACCTTGCTAAGTGAGGTCATCAGCCAAGCCACACAAAAGGATTATAATCAATACACTTATGAGAAACTGCAGAGCAAAATCGGTATGGACGGGCAATGGATTCAAAACGGATTTAACAATGTTTACTGGAGTACGCCGAGAGCTATGGCACGGTTCGGCCTGTTGATGCTCAACCGAGGCGTTTGGGCAGACACAACAGTGCTTGCAGATTTGGATTATTTCAATGCCATGACCACGAGCTCTCAAGACCTCAACCCATCTTATGGCTATTTATGGTGGTTGAATGGTAAAGATTCGATTATTTTTCCAAGTGTGGATTTTGCCTTAAACATTGAGTTGGCTGATAATGCCCCCGATGACTTAGTTACAGGCATGGGTAAAAATGGACAGTATGTAGAATGCATTCCCAGCAAAAACATGGTCGTGGTAAGAATGGGAGAAGCGCCTGGAAACGATTTAGTGCCCATTCAATTTCACAACGACATGTGGGCGAAAATTTCAGCTATGATACAAGAGTAAATACGCATACCTTGTAGAGTATGCGTTTAGGTTTGGCTGACAAAAAGCTTAAAGCTTTAGATCAATTTTTTGTGTTTTACTCTTAAATTCAACTTTTGAGTCTATCCAAATGGGTACCATACTAGCCTGTGATCCGCTTAGCGCCCATGGCTCGGTTGGCCGTCCATATTCATCCCTATCTAGCTTATCATTGGCATTCACATCCTGATAAGCAGCAATGGCATAAGTGCCATAGTCTAAATGTTCAAAAATGGCAGTAGCATTTTTGTCCTCCATTTCGGTTTCACTTGATAAAATGGGCGCCATGAGAAAATTATCTTCTGTATAAACAGCAACATATATTTTCCCATCTAAAGTATTGATTTTTTTTACATTGACTTCAAGTATCCCTTGCTGTGCAAAGGATAAAACAGTAAAACATAAATTTAGTGCAAGTAATGATAGTGTTTTCATGGTGATAAGGTTTTGATTGTTAAATTCCTTTCCAAAAATATGTACACGTTCAGCTTTGTTAAAAAAAACATGACTCAACTGTAAGAAACTGTGGATGAATTGTTGATGAGGTATACTGTTTCAAGAGTTTATGAGTTTATAAGGTTAATGGATTAGTAGGTATAGCAGTTTAGGCTAAATCATTTTCAAATTGTGATGTTGTTACAGTATTACGTTAATAGTAACTAATCAGTGTCAAAATATCGTTAAATCAAAAGTTTCAAATATCTCATTATCATTATTTTATACAATTTTTCTTACAAAACCGCTAAGTCTTTCGCAAAGACCACAAATTCGTAAATAATTATTAATCATAACTTTGCGATTCTTTGCGTTTTTTCTTTGTGGCCTTTGCGTGAAATAAGAATTTGATTATCAATGCTTAAAGTAGACTGATTAGTTAGCATTAATACCTTAGCACATTTTTAAATTATCACATTTGTAATTTGTTACATTACTACATAGATGCATTGGTACATTAATACATTAGCCTATTGGCAAATTTTCAAATTTTCAAATTAGCACATTAACTTATATAATTCCACTTAAACCTATCTTTTGTGAGTTCGATAAATTTTTGTTTGAGCAGTTGATGCTCAGGCTGTTCCATATTGGGATCTTTTTTAAGCAACCTTATAGCGTGATGTCTAGCACTCTGAAGAATAGTATTGTCTTTTACGACATCGGCTATTTTCAAATTCAGCAGACCACTTTGTTGAGTCCCCATGATATCGCCCGGACCGCGAAGTTTTAAGTCAACCTCAGCAATTTGAAACCCATCATTGGTTTGGGTCATGGTTTGTAAACGTGTTTTGGCATCATCACTCAATTTATGACCAGTCATCAAAATACAATAACTCTGCTCTGCCCCTCGCCCTACTCTACCGCGCAGCTGGTGCAATTGTGACAAGCCAAAACGCTCCGCACTTTCAATCACCATCACGCTGGCGTTGGGAATATTTACGCCAACTTCAATCACTGTGGTAGCGACCATGATTTGGGTTTCAGCATTGACAAACCTCTGCATTTCTGCGGCTTTATCCTCAGGTTTCATTTTGCCGTAAACAATAGAAATCTGATATTGAGGCTTGGGAAATTCTCTGGAGATGCTTTCATAACCGTCCATCAAATCTTTATAATCAAAGTTATCAGACTCTTCAATTAAAGGATAAACGATGTAAACTTGCCTGCCTTTAGCAATCTCTTTTTTCAGGAATTGGAAGACTTTTAATCGGTTAGCATCGTAGCGATGAACGGTTTTGACGCTTTTTCGCCCCGGCGGCAGTTCGTCAATTACAGAAATGTCTAAATCGCCGTAAAGACTCATGGCAAGCGTTCTGGGAATGGGTGTGGCGGTCATGACCAGAACATTTGGAGGTAAATCATTTTTCTTCCATAACTTCGCCCGCTGGGCAACGCCAAAACGGTGTTGTTCATCTATAATGGCCAAGCCTAAATTTTGAAATTTGACTTTATCTTCAATTAAGGCATGCGTTCCCACCAAAATATGAAGGCTGCCGTTTTCCAAGTTTTGATGGATTTCTCTTCGGTCTGCAGTTTTAGTCGACCCTGTAAGCAAACTGATGCGAACGCCCACTTGATCACAAAATGCTGCTATGGTTTCATAATGTTGTTTAGCTAAAATTTCAGTCGGTGCCATCATACAGGTTTGAAAGCCGTTGTCTATGGCCATCAACATGCTCATAAAGCCAACAATAGTTTTCCCTGAGCCTACATCACCCTGCAAAAGTCGATTCATTTGTGATGTTTTGCCTAAATCACTTCGGATTTGCTTGAGTACTTTTTTTTGAGCACCGGTCAACTCAAAGGGCAACACATTGTGGTAAAAATTGGTAAAAAAATCGCCAATCTGTTCAAATTTAAAACTTTTTATTTTATGTTTCTGAAACAGGTTTTTTCTTACCAACTGCAATTGAATAAAGAAAAACTCCTCCCATTTCAATCTAAACTGCGCCTTAGCCAAAAGTTCATTAGATTGAGGAAAATGCACATTAAAGTAAGCTTTGGATGGGGAAATTAATTTGAGTTCATCAACAATATATTGTGGAAGTATTTCTGTAAAAGGCGATTTTAAATCAGAAAACAATTGTTTTAATGAACGGTTAAAAAAACGACTGCCAAGATTAGACTTTGTCAACTTTTCTGTGCTGTGGTACACCGGTTGAAGCTTTACACTAAAATCTTTTTTGAAATCGTCTAATAATTCCATTTCAGGGTGCACCATATTG